>CAZSVJ010000032.1:0-18988 GCA_964610185.1 uncultured Occallatibacter sp.
CTGGCCATCAACTTTCCCGATCCGGCCATGCGCAGGCGCGATCCGGACGCGATGGTGATCGGCGACAATCTGCCCACCGACAAGCCCACTTATCAGGAGCGGTTCGGACATGGATTCGAGAAGACTCGGGCTGCGACGCTCGATTGGCTGAAGACGCAAGAATTGGTGGCCATGCCGTTCTATGCGGGCACGGACGCGCTGGGATACGGATCGCTGCTGATCGTTCCGCAGCAAGCAGCATTTTTCGCGGCGGCGCTTGCGGATTTGCAAGGGATGATTCCGCGCAGCCGGGTTCCGGCGGATTTCAGGATTAGCGGTGGAGTGCTGTTTGTTGCGCCGCCGTTTCGGCATACGCACTTTGGCGGACGTCAGGTGGTGGTGCACGAACGCACGGCGACCCACCAGGAGATATTTGCTTACAACTTGTATCCGGGTCCGAGCGCGAAGAAGGGCGTCTATTCGATCCTGCTTGACATTGGTGAGCGCGAGGGCTGGACGACCAACCACTGCGCGGCTGTTGCCGTCGTGACGCCGTACGAGAACCAGCTGATCCTGATGCATGAAGGAGCGAGCGGCGGCGGCAAGAGCGAGATGACCGAGCACATCCATCGCATGGAGGATGGGCGGCTGCTGATCGGGACCAACGTTGTTAGCAAAGAGGTACGGACGCTGAACCTGCCCGAGGCTTGCCACTTGAGGCCGATTGCGGACGATATGGCTTGCGCGCACCCGAAAAATCAAGGAACGAGCGGAAGGTTGACGGTGGCCGACGCGGAGAACGGCTGGTTTGTGCGCGTGGACCATATTCACAGCTACGGGACTGCGCCGAATCTGGAACGGCTCTGCATCGATCCGCCGGAGCCGCTGATTTTTCTGAACCACTACATCGTGCCGGGCGGGACTTGCCTGACGTGGGAGCATGTCGAGGACGCGCCAGGCAAGCTGTGCCCAAATCCGCGCGTGATTTTGCCGCGGCGCATGCTCGAAGACATTTTGGACGGGCCGCAGCGGGTGGACGTGCGCAGCTTTGGCGTCCGCTGCCCGCCGACGCACAGCGAGAGCCGGCTGTACGGAATTCTGGCCATGATTCACGTGCTGAGCCCGGCGCTGGCGTGGCTGTGGAGGCTGGTTGCGCCGAGGGGACACGCGAACCCAAGCATTCAGGATTCCAAAAGTCTTGAAATGCAGTCGGAGGGTGTGGGCTCGTATTGGGCGTTTGCGACGGGTCGCCGTGTTGACCAGGCGAACTTGCTGTTGCGGCAGATTGTGGCCACGCCGGAGACGCGCTATGTGCTGTTGCCGAACCAGCACATCGGAGCGTGGAAGGTGGGGTTCATGGCGGAGTGGATTGCGCGCGAATATTTGGCCCGGCGAGGCAGCGCAAAGTTTGCGCGCGAGCAGGTGCGCGAAGCGCCGTTTCCGCTGCTGGGGTATATTCCGCACCAGTTGAGGATTGAGGGCTCGATGATTCCGCGCGTATTTCTGGCGGTCGAGGAGCAGATTCAAGGCGGCCTCGATGTGTACGAAGAAGGCGCGCGGCAGTGGCGGGAGCTTTTTGCGCGCGAGCTGAAACAGTTCCTGGTGCCGGATCTCGATCCGCTGGGCAAGCAGATCGTCGAAGCCTGCCTGGATGGCGCGCACCAGGAAGATTATCGGCGGCTGATTCCGCATCCGATGTTCAGGGACGATGGGTGAGGCGAGTGGCTTCCAGGCCAATTGATCGGGTGTGTGATGCTGGTAGTTTGCTCCTCAAGAGGAACCTTCAAATAAATTCCCCGGTCTGCTCGGGATCGGGGCCTCTGGGCTGGATGGCTGCTCTCCTTCGGGCCTTGACGAGCTCGTGGGTAGGAGAAGTTCGCCACCCGAGTCTGTGTCTGGAGCGCTAGCGCTCTCAGGAGTTTGGGTAGGTGTGTATCCATACGGCAATCGCAGTTTGGCAATATGGCTGTCAGCACGCCTGCGAATGTTGACGAAGAACGGGCCCAAATTACCGTCGATTATCTCTTGCATCTTGTAATGCCCCACGATGACCGCGGCGGCCCATTCTTCCGGGTGGCTATTGCTGTCATTAACGAGAAAGACCTTGGCCTTCGCGTCAATGACGGCCTGTCGGTTCTCAGGGACGTTCTCTATCCGCTTATCGCCTGTGACGACTATCCAGTTCTTTTCCCCACAGTGCCTTATCCACTCTGGGTCAGCCACGAACTGATGCTTTGGGCTCGGCCATACCTCATAGATCGGATGCACAACGAAACCGGCGTCGCGCAGCATCCGTACCATCCGCGCGCCGTGCGTGCGATCAAGGAATATCTCTTGGTCGAGTTTAGGCTGCCCTCTGTTCAAAGTATTCGATCGCTCGTTGGATTTTTGGAGCTGGAATATCGAAGTCCGCAGCTATTGCGTCGGGTTCCTCTCCCGCAACAAAACGGTCACGAATTAGCCAGACAGGAACCCCGAAGCCTTCAATGGCAGGCTGGCTGGAGGATATTCCATAAGTGATCGATATAACCTTGTCATCCGGCTGTCCAGCAATCAGAGGGAAGATTTTGTTGATGAAATTCTCCTCGTCGGGGATTACGCGCTCCAAGAACATGTCCATGATGTCCTTGAAGTTCAACTGAATTGGGCGCGACAGATTTTCATTCTCTCCCACACTCTGAAGGAAGAGGTCCTTTCCGTCGGTTAGGAAATCGCGCGAAATCAGGGGGTGTTCAGAGGGGTAGCGGTTCTGTATCGTATCAACTGCGGCGCGAACGGACTTGAAGCTAACCTTGTGTTTGTATCTGGTTGCCGCCAATACGTGAAGTTCAGCCAAATTGAAAAAGGAAAGAAGCTTGTTCTCATGGTCAGCCGGCTTGATCAGAGGGGAGAAGAACCTCTCTCCGGTGGTCGTGGGATAGGTCCTACCCCAGAGCCAAGTCGCGAGTGTCTGCGGGTTTATCCCCAAATAGCACGCGGCGTCGGCAGGAGTATAAAGAGCCAGATCACGAGGATCTACATTCGAATTGAATCGCCCTTTGTACAGTTTTCCCATATGCCTTCACCAATCGGGCTGCCAACGGCGCTCGCCATCCCGCAGGATTGACTGACCCTCTGCACCATTATTGATGCAGCAAGCCTGAATCGCGTTCACCTTTTTCAAGTCATTGTAGGCCGAGGACTCGCCCCTGTACACATTGGAATCCAAAAGTTGGCCCAACGGATATTCTAATCGGGACCCAATGCGGCCAAAACTTCGCCAATTCGATGTGATTGT
The DNA here is from genome assembly GCA_964610185.1 of uncultured Occallatibacter sp. Lineage (GTDB taxonomy): Bacteria > Acidobacteriota > Terriglobia > Terriglobales > Acidobacteriaceae > Telmatobacter. The sequence continues at coordinate 3,257 of CAZSVJ010000032.1, forward strand.
TTTGGGCGCGGGGGCGGCGGGGTTGATGTGCGCGGCTACCGCGGGGCGGCGCGGAAAACGCGTGGTCCTGCTGGAGCACAACGGGCAACCGGGGCGGAAGATTCTTATCTCCGGCGGCGGGCGGTGCAATTTTACGAATCTGCACTGCGGGCCAGAGAATTTCATTTCTGAAAATCCTCATTTTTCTAAGTCGGCGCTGGCGCTCTATCAGCCGCGGCACTTCATCGAACTGGTCGATCGATACGGGATTGCGTGGCACGAGAAGACGCTCGGGCAACTATTTTGCGATGGGTCGGCGCGAGCGATTCTGGAGATGCTGCTGGCGGAGTGTGAGCTGGGCGGCGTCGAGGTTGTTTTAAATGCGCGCGGGATTCAGGTGGAGGGCGCGGAGGGCGGCGGATTTCGGGTGGTGTGTTCGCAAGGAGAGTTTGAAGCGGGCGCGCTGGTGGTGGCGACCGGCGGCTTGTCGATCCCCAAGATGGGGGCGACGGGGTTTGGCTATGAACTGGCGCGGCAATTTGGAATTGGAGTGGTGACGCCGAGGCCGGGGCTGGTTCCGCTGCTGTTGGGCGGGGACGAGGCGCGGTGGACGGAGCTGGCTGGGGTTGCGACGGAGGTGGTGGCGTGGATTGAGCCTGGGCGAGATTCAACCAAGACGCCCGAAACGCATACCCCAGGGGCTGAAGCCCACTTTCATTCTGCTGACTTTATGCCAGGGATGAATCCCTGGCATACCACCCGAAAGAGTTCTTCCGCAACCGGCGAAGCCCATCCTCATTCGGATGACTCCATGTCTGGGATAAATTCTGGACCTGCCGCTCGAGGAGGTTCTTTCGCTGCGAAAAAGGCTGGGTCTCAGAAGACGGTTCGATTCAGCGAAAAGTTGTTGGTGACGCATCGCGGATTGAGCGGACCGGCGGTGTTGCAGGCTTCTTCTTATTGGCGAGCGGGCGACGAATTGGCGGTGGATCTTGCGCCCGAGAGGAATGCGCTGGGGGCGCTGATGGAGCCTGGAGCAAGACGCGACGCGGCGGCATTGAGGCAGGCTCTGAAGGAGGTTGTGCCGCAGAGGATGGCGGGATTTCTGGCAGAGGAGGGTGCGCCGAATGGCTGGACGAATGCGTCTCTCGAGGCTTGCGAGCGCAGGCTTCATCGATGGACGCTGCATCCGGTGGGGACGGAGGGATTCGAAAAGGCCGAAGTGACCACAGGCGGCGTGAACACCGATGGTTTGCAGGCGCGCACGATGGAGGCGCGGATGGTTCCGGGGCTTTTCTTCATTGGTGAAGCGGTGGATGTGACGGGTTGGTTGGGCGGGTTCAACTTTCAGTGGGCGTGGGCTTCGGGGGTTGCGGCGGGCAGGGCTGTGTGAGAGAAACAGGGAACAGGGATCAGGGAATCGTGAATAGGGAGTATGGAATAGGAAAAAACAGCGAGTTGGCAAGTTAGCTGGTTCGTGCTTACCGGAACCTAATTTCCAGACGGCGGATCGGCGGCGGCCTTGGGAAGATTGGCCTGGTCCAGGCGCTTCACAAATTCATAGAGGACTTGCGGGCCGGGGCCGGCGACCGCTTCTCCGGGATGGGCGCCGGCTTTCATCCAGGCAAAGAGGAAAACGAGCGGAATCCAGCCGCGGGCGTCGTGCTCGAGCTCTGCTCCGATTCTGTTGAGGACGCGCGAGAAGTGGAGCGGGACGTGGACTGGGACGACCTGTAGAGTGGCCGGATCGAAACAGTGCTCGGGGGGGGAAGTGACGAGGTACTCGCGGCAGATGAGCGGGCGGATGGGGTGAATGGAGCAAGACTCATCTTCGAGGAAGGGGCATGGAACGCGCTGGTGTAGGTAGTCGAGGGCCAACTGGCGGGCGGAATCGGTTTCGGCGAGCCAATCTTCATTCACCAGGCGGTCGATGAGCCCAGCGGCGGCGAGCTTGGTCAGAGCCTGGTGGAAGCGTTGCGCAAGTTGCTGCTGTTGGATCTCGGGAAGGCTGCGAATCCATGCAGTCAGGGCCTCAGCCTCAAAGATGCTGAGCGGAACAATTTGGCGGCAGCAGGCGCCGCAGCCGGCTCTACAGGAGATCGCCCGGCCCGCTTCGGCTAACTGCGCGGCGACGCCCTCAATGAGTGAGTTCTCAAGCGATTGAATCACGGGCAGGATTTGGGTGAGGTTGGTCTGGCCGGCGGGCACGATGGCTGTTGCGGTGAACGTGCCATCGCCGATCCCGATAACGAACTCGACTGATACGGTTTCCGGCGGCGTGGAAGCTAGTTCGCTCATAGCTCAGCATTGTAGCGAAACAGCGGAGAGACGGCCTCGCGTCCTTTGCATTCTATTTTGAAGAATGGCGACGAACTGCGCTCCCGAAACTCAATCAGAGCCGAATAATTTGCTACTGGGCAGGTTGAGCGGGGACCTCGGGCGGAGCCGACGGCTTGGCGGGAGGGGTAAGGACGAAGCCTTTGCGAACAAGGGCGAAGCCTGCCTGAGGTAGTTCGGCCTGTAGGAGCTGGTTTTCGGGGCCGGAGAAAAGGTCGGTGTCGGCTCCAGCGATGGTGGCTACCAGGTGATGGACGGTGACGGGCTTACCGTCGAGGGTTCCCTGCATGTCGGCGTGGGTTGCGAGCTGGATGGGCGCGATGGAGCCGGCTTGCTTGGGGATGATGGCCCACAGGTCGCGGTTGTTGTGAGATACCGCCAGGGCGAGCAGGGTATCGAGCGCGCCGGGGTCGAAGTCGGGAAGAAAAACGGCGGCGGGGTGAGCGGCAAGGCGAGTGGTGGTGCTGCGGCCGTTGGCGGAGATGTTGAGCAGAATCTGTGCGGCGTCTGGCGCGGCATTCACGTTCACCGCGGAACCGTTGACGGTCGCGCTCAACTGAACATGCTTGATGGCGTTAGCCGAGGTGAGCCGTTCGGTCTTGGAGAGGCTGTAGTTGAGGCCTTGCATGGCGACACGAATGACTGAAGTCGAGTTGTAACCTTGGGGAGCGGCCGTGAAATTGACGACGGCGGTGCCGACGGAATGGCCGTGCTGCGAGATGATGAAGCTGCCGGACTGGGCTGCTGCGGGGAGCGCAGGCATGGCAACTAGAGATGCGAGCATCGAGAAAAAAGCAAATCTTGGCGTAGGTATATTCATCGACTCTGCATGGTTAGACACGGAATTCCGAAAAGGGTTGTGCGGAGATCAAGAGCCGGTGGCCTCGACGTGTTGGACATTGCGCTAACCCACCCTAGCCACAAAAGCAAAAACGTGGCGAGGGTGGGGCACCCAGATTCTGATATCGGCACGGGGATTGGACAGGTTTTCTATTCCCTGTTCCCTGCTCTTAGCCTTTGGCGACGGCGAAGCGCTTGTTGACTTCGGCCCAGTTGACGACGTTCCACCAGGCTTCGAGGTACTTGGGGCGGAGGTTCTGGTATTTGAGGTAATAGGCGTGCTCCCAGACGTCGTTGCCGAGGATCGGATAAAGCCCCTGCGAGAGCGGCGAATCCTGGTTGGCGGTGGTGATGACCTTGAGCTTGCCACCGGTGAAGACGAGCCAGCCCCAGCCTGATCCGAACTGCTTGGCCGTGGTTTCGTTGAAGGTCTTCTTGAAGGCCTCGAAGTCTCCGAAGTCGGCGGAAATTTGGCTGGCGATGGCGCCGGAGGGATGGCCGCCGATGCCGGAGGAGCTGACGGGGCCCATCAGGTTCCAGAATGCGGTGTGGTTGGAGTGACCTCCGCCATTGTTGCGGACGGCGCCGCGGATGTCTTCAGGAACTGCGGCCAGGTCGCGGATCAGGTCGTCGACGGGCTTGGCGGCCAGGTCGGGGTGGTTGGCTAGGGCTGCATTCAAATTGTTGATATAGGTCTGATGATGTTTGTCGTGGTGCAGGTGCATGGTTTCGGTGTCGATGAAGGGTTCGAGTGCGGCGTAGTCGTAGGGAAGCGGCGGAAGTTCGTAAGCCATAGGGGAATCTCCTCAATTCGGATTGTACTGCGGCGGGTTGTCCTGACCATGAAGTCAAAAGACCGGCGGGCCTGCATGGGGTTGAATCGCACTGGTCTTCGATTGCCAAACCCTTTGATGCATAGAACCAGTTGGAAGGATGTGGGAAATCGACAAAGGGTTGTTGGAAAGTTATTGACCATGAAACCTTTGGGCCTGATAGAACATCGATAGGTAGGATAACAACGGTCGGCTTCCCCAATCTTCCAGGCGTATCGAGCTTCCCCATTCAGAAAAGAGAGATCTGCAACGATGAGCGATCAATCCCAAGATAGTTCGGCGCAATTCATTTGGCTTGCGCAGCAGGGCGAGGCCTTCGGCGCGCCGGGCATGGAACCGCGATGGACTTCGAGCCTGAAAGACGCGGTGGGAACGGCCTACGCGGCGTCGAGCCGAATCTGGTTCACATGCTCCCACGGCATTTTGAACGAGGTCTACCATCCGACCATCGACCGGGCGCAAGTGCGCGACATGGGGTTGCTGGTGACGGATGGGGAGACGTTTGTCCACGAAGAGAAGCGGGATCTGCAAACGACATTTGAATACATCCACCCGGAGGCCCTGGGAGTGCGGTATGTGAATCGCGATCCGGCCGGGCGCTACACGGTGACCAAGGAAATCATTTGCGATCCGCATCATAGCGTGGTTTTGACGCACGTGCGGCTGGATGGGGACGCGGAGCTGCTGAAGCGGTTGAAGGTGTATGTACTGGTTGCGCCGCACCTGGACGACGGTGGAGCGGGCAACTCAGCGCGAGCGGTGGACATTGCGGGGAACAAGACGCTGATGGCGTGGAAGAACGGGTGGTCGCTGGCGATGGGAGCCAGTTGCGGCTTCGCTCGCGTGAGCTGCGGGTTTGTGGGATCGAGCGATGGCTGGCGCGACCTGATCGACAACTTTCGCATGGATTGGGAATTCGGATCGGCGACAAACGGCAATCTTTCGCTGATGGGGGAGCTGGATCTGAATTGCGGAAAGCTGGAGAGTCCAGCGGGCGGATACGAGTTTACGGTGGCGCTTGGCATCGGCGCCGGCCACCATACGGCGGCGCAAAAGACGATAGGGGCGCTGGCAATGCCTTACCAGGAGAGCCGCAGCCGGTACATTACGCAGTGGAGGCGGGCGGCGAACCCGGCGTGGCTTGAAGCCAAGTCCGGCGATGAAGGCAAGCTGATGCGGACCAGCCACAATGTGCTGCTGGCACACGAGGACAAGACATATTCGGGGGCCTTCGTGGCCTCGTTATCGATTCCGTGGGGCCAGGTGAAGGGCGACGACGATCTGGGCGGCTATCACCTGGTGTGGACGCGCGACATGGTGCAGACGGCAACGGCGCTGCTGGCCTGCGGGCGCGTTGAGACGGCGCGGAGAGCGGCCGTTTATCTGGCTTGTTCACAGCAGCCCGACGGGGGGTTTGCGCAGAATTTCTGGATCGATGGAACGCCCTACTGGTCGGGGCTACAGTTGGACGAGGTGGCCTTCCCCCTGATGCTCGCTTGGCGATTGTGGAAGGCCGGCGGATTGGGTGAACTGCATGGCCGCGCTTTTGTGGAGCGGGCGGCGGGGTTTCTGGTGCGGCACGCGCCCATCACTCAGCAGGAACGCTGGGAAGAGAATGCGGGCTATTCTCCATCGACGCTGGCAGCGGTAATTGGCGGTTTAATTTGCGCGGCAGAGATGATGCGGGCGTACGAGTCGATTGAGCTGGCCGAGTTTCTTGAAGAGTATGCCGACTGGATCGAGCACCACATCGAGGATTGGACTGTGACAAAGACGGGTGTGCTGCACCCGACGATCAAGCGGCACTACATGCGCATCCGGCCGCCGGAATGTGGCGCGGCCTACGCGCACGAGAGCTGCGGGAAAGAAACGATTCACCTGACGAACCGGCCGCCGGGAACGCGGACTGAGTTTGAAGCGCGGGAGATTGTGGACGCGGGCTTCCTTGAATTGGTGCGCTACGGTGTGCGCCGCGCGGACGACCCGCTGATTATCGACTCGCTTGCAGTGGTGGATGCGGTACTGAAGCGCGATCTTCCGCAGGGGCCTGGCTGGCTGCGCTACAACTGGGACGGCTATGGAGACAGGGCCGACGGCAGCGCGTTCCAGGGCTGGGGCCAGGGGCGCGTTTGGCCTTTGTTGACCGGCGAACGCGCTCATTATGAGTTGGCGGCGGGCAAGGACATCTCCGAGCTGATCAAGGCTTATGAGGGCTTCTCCGCCGGCGGCCAGATGATGCCCGAGCAGGTTTGGGACGAAGCGAGCATCCCCGGTACGAGCCTGCAACCAGGGTTGCCTGCCGGATCGGCGATGCCGCTGGTCTGGGCGCACGCCGAATACTTGAAGTTGTTGCGTTCGGCTCTGGACGGCAAGGTATTCGACCGCATCGACGCGGTGTACGAGCGCTACTGTGAGCCAGGCGGCCGCAGCCGAACGCGGCCTGGTTTGGAGATCTACACGCGCCGGCGGCCCATCCAGAGCATCCCCGCCGGTGGCACGCTGCGCATTCTCGACGAAAAGCAGTTTGAGGTAGTGTGGAGCGCGGACGGGTGGCAGACGACCAACAAGACGCTGAGCCGCAGCCTGGGCTATGCGGGCTTCAGCGCCGATATTGCGGAGGGGATTCAGAGCGGCGAAGTGGAATGGACGCTCCATTGGGTTGGGCAAGACGGGCAAGGGCAGGACGGCTGGCTTGGTTACAATGTGAAGGTGAAGGCTGAAGCCACTTGATCGGACTTATCTGTGGATTGCGCAATTGATGGAAAGGATATCCTGGAAAACAATATGACTGCTACTCTTGCGGATTTATCACTCGACGAACTTTCCATCGACACATTGCGTTTGCTCGCAGTCGACTCTGTAGAGAAGGCCAAGAGCGGCCATCCAGGCGCGCCACTTGGTTGTTCGCCGATCGCCTACCTGCTCTTTCACAAGCTGATGAAGCATAATCCGGCTAATTCAAAATGGCCTGATCGCGATCGATTCGTCCTGTCGAATGGACATGCTTCCGCGCTGCTTTATTCGGCGCTGTTCCTTTCCGGGTACAACGTGACCGTGGACGATCTGAAGAGCTTCAGGCAGTTGCACTCGCGGACTCCGGGCCACCCCGAGTACGGCGACACCGACGGCGTGGAAGCGACCACGGGCCCGTTAGGCCAGGGTCTCGCGATGGCTGTGGGAATGGCGATTGCGGAGAAGCACTTGGCGGCTGTTTACAACAAACCGGGGTTTGACGTGGTCCACCACCACACCTATGTGCTGTGTGGCGACGGCGACCTGATGGAAGGTGTTTCGCACGAGGCGTGCGCGCTGGCGGGAACGCTGGGACTGGGCAAGCTGATCGTTTTTTATGACGACAACCTGATCTCGCTCGATGGGCCCACCGAGCTGAGCTATTCGGACAATGTTCGCGAGCGTTTTGAGGCCTACCACTGGCATGTGCAGCGTGTGGCGGATGGGAACGACCTCGAAGCCATTGAAGCGGCTGTTGAAGCCGCAAAGAAGGAGACCGCCAGGCCGTCGCTCATCGCGGTGCGGACGGTGATTGGCTACGGCAGCCCCAAGGCCGGGACCAACAAAGTTCATGGCGAAGCGATGGGCGCGGAGAACGTTGCGGCGACTAAGAAGTTTTTCGGCTTCCCCGAAGACCAGAGCTTTTATGTTCCCGACGCGGCGTTTGCGAATTGGCGCCAGGCTGTCGATCGGGGCGCGAAGCTTGAAGCCAAGTGGAGGACCGAATTCGAAGGCTATGCGGCGGCAAATCCGGAGCTGGCGGCGGAGTTCGAGCGGACCCAGAAGGGCGAGCTGAAGGCTGGCTGGGAGAAGGCGATTCCGAGTTTTGCGGCGGACAAGCCGCAGGCTACGCGCAGCGCAGGCGGAACGGTGATGAATGCGATTGCCGGCGTTGTGCCGGAACTGTTTGGCGGCGCGGCGGATCTGACCTCATCGACGAGAACGATCTTCAAGCCTGGCGAAAGTTTCCATGTCACTCCGGCGGGGCGTAACGTCTTTTTCGGCGTGCGCGAGTTTGGCATGTGCGCCGCGGTGAACGGAATGGCCGCGCATGGAGGCTTGATTCCGTTTGGGTCGACCTTCTTCGTTTTTTCAGATTACGCAAAGCCGGCGATTCGTCTGGCCGCGCTGATGCAGGTTCACTCGCTGTTTGTTTTTACGCACGATTCGATTGCATTGGGCGAGGATGGGCCGACGCATCAGCCAATTGAACATCTGATGGCGCTGCGAGCGGTTCCGGGGCTCACTGATTTTCGTCCCGCGGATGCGAACGAGACGGCCGCGGCCTGGAGACTGGCTCTGGAACGCAAGGGGCCGAGCTTCTTTGCGCTGAGCCGGCAGGATCTGCCGGTGCTCGATCCGGCGACTCATGACGCGTATGCCTCGGTGAGCAAGGGAGCGTATGTGCTGCAAGATGCATCCAAGCCTCAAGTGGTATTGATTGGCGCCGGCGCCGAAGTGTGGCCTGCCCTGGCAGCCGCGAAATTGCTCGCCGCTGACGGAATTCAGGCTCGAGTGGTCAGCTTCCCGAGCTGGAAGATCTTCGAGGAACAGACGGCGGAATACAAGGCCAGCGTGTTGCCGTCGGGTGTGCCCAGATTGGCCATTGAGGCCGGGGCTACGCTGGGCTGGTGGAAGTATGTGGGCCTGGACGGCGACGTGATCGGTATCGACCGGTTTGGAGCATCGGCTCCGGGACCGAAGGTGCTGGCTGAATTTGGATTTACCGCGGAGAACGTGGCCGCGCGGGCAAAGAAGCTCGCTGAGCGGGGCTAGCGGAGTTAGAACCGCGCGATGCGGTGTCTGGCTAGCACCGCTAACTCCGCTAACGACGCTAACTCCGCTACTTGAAGAAAGGATCATCGTGAAACTCGTCATCGCATCGGACCACGCGGGGTTTCCTCTGAAGGAGGAGGTTCGCGCTAACTTGGCGCTGGCTGGGCACGAGGTGATCGACCTTGGGACTTATAAACCTGACCCGCAAGACGACTATCCCGATTTTGCCGAGATGGTGGGCAACGCGCTTAGGCAGGGCGATGCGCCGCGCGGCATTCTTATCTGCGGCTCGGGAGTGGGCGTGTGCGTGGCGTCCAACAAGATTCCGGGCATTCGCGCGGGCATGTGCCACGACACTTACTCGGCGCACCAGGGCGTGGAGCACGACGATATGAACGTGATTGTCCTCGGAGCGCGCATCATCGGGTCGGCGCTTGCTTTTGAAGTTGTGCACGCATTTATCGGCGCCCGGTTCATCGCTTCGGAAGAGCGGTTCGTGCGGCGCTATAAGAAGGTCCTTGCAATTGAGGCAAAGTATATGTGCGGAGACGGCTCAGCAAACCCGGCATAGAGTTGTGTGCCAACCAATGTACGTATTTGTTCTTACGCCCAATGTCCTGCGTCAGAAGTTCGTTCAACAAATGCCGCCTAACCGAAACCTCAAAATAGGCGGTCATCCGCGTACTCCGGTAAAGAACCTCTGACTCAGGACACTAGGGTTGGATTCACAGTCGTCATCACGAAAACTTCATCATGCTTTCATCGCGGAAACGCATACTGAAAGGCGCCGATGTTCCCCTTCGACGTGATTCTTTTCGATGTTGGCGGAGTTCTGCTCACAAATGGCTGGGATCACGGCGAGCGCGCGGCGACAATCGAGTATTTTCATCTCGACCTTGAGGCATTCGAAGCCAGGCACCTTGCGCCATACGACGCGTGGGAGCGTGGCGCCATTTCGCTGAAGTCTTATCTTTACGCGACTGTTTTCTATGAGCCGCGATCTTTTTCGCAAGACGATTTTTTTGGATTTATGCTGAACCAGTCGAAGCTTCTCCCGAATGGCGCGCTCGGAATCCTCGAAGAGGTTGCAGCATCCGATAGATGCATGGTGGGCGCGTTGAACAACGAGGCGCGAGAAACCAACGAGTTCAGGTTCGATAGCTTCGGACTGCGGAACTACTTCGATGTTTCTCTGAGTTCCTGCTATGTGGGACTGCGCAAACCGGAACCGGCCATCTATCGTCGCGCGCTCGATATTCTGGGCAAGCCCGCGGAGCGGATTCTATTCATCGATGATCGGGCGGAGAATGTGGCTGGCGCGGTTGATGCGGGAATGAAAGCTATTCATTTTGAGGGATCGGATTCGCTACGGGGAGAGTTAGTGAGCTTAGGAGTTTTGTAACATGGAATTCTTGGTTTCCCATCCACTCCGTAAAGAGCACGGAATGGATGGGGCACACGGTTTTGTGGGGAGTTTGGGTTTTCTAAGGAACATCTGAATGAGTCGGTGATTTGAAAGGGCACGATCCGCCGCGGCGGATCGTGCCGCCGACGCAGCGAAAAAGAACGCGGGCTCTTGCCCCTGAGGGAACGAACGGCTAGAAGGGGGACTTAGTCAGAGGTCCCCCAAAAATGCAGGCATGGGAGGTCATATGCAACTGGGACTAATCGGACTGGGTAAGATGGGCGGTAACATGGCGGAGCGGCTTCGGCTGGGCGGCCACCAGGTAGTCGGGTTCGACTTCAGCGCCGAGGCCGTGGCTAAGTTGACGGCGACGGGTAACATTGGCGTGTCGACGCTGGATGAGTTAGCCAAGAAGCTGAACGGACGCAAGGCAATATGGATCATGGTGCCGCAGGGCAAGCCGGTTGATGACACCATCGCCAAGCTGGAGCCGCTGTTAAATCCGGGCGACATCCTGATTGACGGCGGTAACTCGAATTACAAGGATTCAATTCGCCGCCACAAGGAAGCTACAGCCAAAGGATTTCAGTTTGTCGATGTGGGCACCTCCGGCGGAGTGTGGGGGTTGAAGGAGGGTTATAGCATGATGATCGGCGGCGACAAGGAGCCGGTCGAGTATCTGCGCCCTATCTTCGAGACGCTTGCTCCGGCTGCCGACAAGGGTTGGGGGCACGTGGGACCGGGCGGCTCAGGCCATTTTGTGAAGATGATTCACAACGGAATTGAATATGGCATGATGCAGGCTTATGCCGAGGGGTTTACGATCCTGGAAAAGAAAGAAGAGTTTGGCCTGGACCTGGGCCAGATTTCGCAGATATGGCGGTACGGCAGCGTAGTCAGGAGCTGGCTGCTCGATCTTGCCGCCGATGCATTGAGGAAGAATCCAGGGCTCGAGGGGCTCGAGGCATTTGTGGAGGACTCCGGCGAGGGACGTTGGACGGTCTTTGAGGCTATCGATTTGAATGTGTCCGCGCCGGTGATTACAGAGTCCCTGATGCGGCGCATCCGTTCGCGGGAAAACAATAACTTTACCGACCGAATGCTCGCCATCATGCGCAATGAATTTGGCGGACATGCTGTCAAGAAGGACTAAGGATCACAGCTCAGAGGCCGGGGATCGGCCGGTTAACTGGTTGGCAGGTGTGCTTTACTGTGAGCCGTCTAGTTAGCAAGTTAGCTACTCAGCAAGTTAGCAGGTTAGCGAGTCAGTTGGAGGGAGTTAGGGATGGCGACGATAACAGCGAGTGTGAGCGCGGAAGACCTTTCCCAGGTTCAGCACGGCACGGAGAGAATTCCCGATCCGGGGATCCTGGTGATTTTTGGCGCGTCGGGCGATTTGACCAAGCGGAAGTTGCTGCCTGCGTTGTTTCACTTGCGGCAAAACGACCTGCTGCCCAAGCAGTTTGCGATTGTGGGCGTGGCGCGAAGGCCGCTGGGCGACGAGTTCGCCAAAGATATGCGCGAGGGCGTCGTTTCGTTTGGCGCAGTAGAAGCGAGCGACGCGAAGTTAGATGATTTTGTGGCGCAGATCAGTTACTACGCGCTTAACTTCGACGATCCTCAGGACTATGGGGGGTTGAAGGTCGAGTTAGAGCGCATCGCCAAGGAAAAAGGCATCGGCGGCGATCGACTGTTCTATCTGGCGACGGCGCCGGAGTTCTTTGCCGGAATCATCGAGAACCTTGGCAGACAGGGGATGGCGCAGCCGGAGCAGGGGAAGATTGCGGTGGTGATTGAGAAGCCGTTCGGCCACGACCTGGATTCGGCGCGCGAGTTGAACCAGCAGGTGAACGCCGTCTTCCATGAGAGTCAGGTCTTCCGCATCGACCACTATCTGGGCAAGGAGACGGTGCAGAACATTTTGGTTTTCCGGTTTGCCAACGGGATCTTCGAGCCGATCTGGAACCGGAATTATATTGACCACGTGCAGATCACCGCGGGCGAAACGCTGGGCGTGGAGGGGCGCGGGCCATTTTACGAGAAGGCCGGCGCGCTGCGAGACGTGGTGCAGAACCACGTGATGGAACTGCTGAGCTTTGTCATGATGGAGCCGCCGTCGAATTTTGAGGCGGAGAGCGTGCGGCGCGAAAAGCTGAAGGTGTATCAGGCGATTCCGCCCATACCGATTTTGAACGCAGTGCGCGGGCAGTATGGGCCGGGGATTGTGAATGGGCAGCATGTGGTGGGCTACCGGGATGAAGATCGTGTCAATCCAGAGTCGGGCACTGAGACTTACGCGGCGGTGCGGCTACAGATTGAAAACTGGCGATGGGCCGGGGTTCCAATTTATTTGCGCGCGGGCAAACGGCTCAAGAAGCAGGCCACTGAGATCAGCATTCAGTTCAAGCAGCCGCCGTTATTGATCTTCAATCGCATGGCTGCCAGCGGCCCCTGCCAGGAGATTCAACCCAACCTGCTCACCATCCGCATTCAGCCGGACGATGGCATCGCGCTGCGTTTTGGCGCCAAGGTGCCGAACGCGCCGGGGATGAATGTCTGCCCGGTAAACATGGACTTCGACTATTCGGCGGTGTTTGGCAAGTCGACCGCCAACGGCTATGAGCGGCTGCTGCTGGACGCGATGCTGGGCGACCAGACCTTGTTCGCGCACCGCGACGGAGTGGAGACGACCTGGGCGCTGTACACGCCGATCTTGCAGGCGTGGGCGGCAAAGAATCCGGAGGTGTTTCCGAACTACTTTGCCGGGAGTTGGGGACCTGAGTGCTCGGATCGGCTGCTCGAGCGCGGCGGACACGTATGGAGGAATAACCTGGGGCGGCAGGGGTAGAGGCAGGGACTAGAACCAGTCTCATAAATGGCATTTTGAATGGGCACGATCCGCCGCGGCGGATCGTGCCGCAAAACGCCGCGAAAATCGCTGGGCTTTAGCCCCTGAGGGACGTTTTTCGCGGGGCAATAGCATTTATGAGACCGCTTCTAGGGAATAGGGACTAGCCGGTTGGTGCGAGTTTCGCGGCTTCCCACCCGGCATCGAGCATCTTTAGTTCCATCTCGAATAGATGCTCGGCAATCGGTCTCGTCATGGCTGTTTTTTTGGGCCAGGCTTCCAAGTCGATGCACTGCTTTTCCTAATCGCTATTTCGTCTTCCCTATTCCCTGTTCCCTGCCTTTTCCCTTTGTCCATAGCTTCGTTGGCCAACCGGTCGGCTTCCTTGTTGCCGCCGCGGAGGGTGTGGCGGATCTCAAATCCTTCCAACTCGACGGCACGCCGTTTGGCTTCCTGCCACAGCGGAATCAGACCTGGACTTTTTACTTTGTAGAGGCCTTTCATCTGCTTGACCATTAGCTCGGAGTCGGAGACGACGCGAAGGTGCTTCGCGCCGTTCTCGATCGCCCATTGCAGAACTGCGAGTAGCCCGGAGTACTCGGCGTAGTTGTTGGTCTGCACTCCGAGGAATTCGCTGAGCCGGGCTGCGACGCGGCCTTGAGGGTCTTCAATTACGGCGCCGTAGCCGGAGGGGCCGGGGTTACCGCGTGAGCCGCCGTCGCAGTGGGCGGTGTGCCAGCCTTCAGGGGCGGCTGTTGGGGGATGGTCAAAGAGGTTTCCAGTCATCTATTTCAGTGTAGCGTCTGCGAGTTAGCGGGTCGGCAGAGACTACAATAGGCAGTAAAGAGCTGTAGTTTCAAATATTCCACCCAACTCCGAACGAGTGAGGAATGGATGGGGCGTCCGCCACCGCGCGAGCATCCCGCTTGAGGATTTGGGCTGCCTGCTCGCGAACAGCCACGCAGAATTGGACGCCGGCGGCCGATTCGATCTCGTTCATTTTCCCGAGCCTATACAGGCCGTCATCAGCTTGCTTTTCCGGTTCCCCCGCAAAACGTGCATTTTCCCGATCCGCCGCATACGTGGCAGGTTCCGGTGCCGATGCACCTACTGCACTGATTCGGATAGGGTTTGTAGCCGGTTCCCGCGCAATCCGCGCACTTTCCATTGCTGGGGTTCGCGTCCATGGCACAATTTCCGCTGCCACCGCATTGCTGGCAGTTGTAATGTTTATCTTCTACTTCCCAACTCATACTCAATCTCCTTGAAAATCGGATTAGAACATGTCCCTACAGAACTTGCCATCCTGAAGGAAGTTGACCCGCGAAGTTAGCAACCACGGTAATGCATCCGGCGATCATTAGCTAGGTAATAATTGGCAAGCCTTAAGAAACGGCAACAATTAAGTTGGACGGCTATCCGCGGAGGCTGCAAGTCTGAATTTTTGGAATCTGGGAAGAGTTGCCAACCGCGGCAGCCGCCACTCTTGCGAAATCCGTGAATCGGCGTCTAGTGTCCTGTCCCTAAACTTGCCATCGGAAATGGCGAAGGACCAAAGCAGATTCCCGCCACGGCGGGACTCACCACCCCCAAACTGCAGTACGTTTGGGGCCCCGTTCGCTCAGAATGACAGCCTATATTCTTTTGTGAACTTCTGGGACAGGACACTTGGTTAACGCGGGCACTCTCCTCCCTGGAGCAGAAACGCGATGGCTACGGATGCGGTGATTCACTCCATTTCCCCGGTTGCGGGGTCGGCGGGTCTGGCCTGGCCGGCGGCGCGGAAGGTACAATCCTTCCCCGGCATGTCGGCGACTGAAGCAACGGACGGCACAAGTCAGGCACGGACCGGTAGACTGTGCGCATCAGCCCACGGTAGGCAAACTCCGGCGGCTCTGGGACCCAAAGGATGGTGGAAAAGACACCCTTGAAGCGGCCCGATCGCCTGTTTATGATCTCCCCATGCAGTCGAGAAGACCGCAGAAACTCACCACCGGAACATGCAATGGATGCGGGTTGCCCGCGGATGGGCCGAGGCCTGGGTGCGAGGCGATGCGCGACGAGTTGCTGGCACGGGATTTCGAGCAGGCCGCGTACTGGCGCTACCACCGGATGGCTGTGGACGCTTATTGCCTACAACACCCGCTGCGTTACTGCGAATCGGCCAAGTCACTGGCGGCGCATCTGTGCGGTCTCTGCATTGCCTTTGAGATGGACAACGACGCGGCAATATTGCGCGGCATACAGCAGTGGCTTAGCGGAAATCCAGCGATCTCCAAGCCGAACCCGCCAGGCTCCCGGGGAAGCAAAACCATCGCCGATGTCTATGGCCTGGATGAACCTTCCGCCTACGGGCGAGCGGTCGAGGTATGGGCGCGGTCGGTTTGGGCGGCTTATGACAGCCTACACGGCGTGGCGCGGGATTGGGTTGCGCATTCCAGAAGGGCGCGCTCCTCCAAAGCAAGCTGACCTGCCGGCTCCGAACCTGAGAAGAGATCCCAGGCAGCGGCAAACGGCACGCTCACCAAATCCTTCTAGTTCCGTCTCTTGGAGTGCGAACACTTATCTTCCCCGGAGCGGAGCGCTGATGGCAGCGGATGCGGCGAGTTACCCACTATCCCCGGTTGCGGGGCCAGCGACTTTGGCTTGGCCGGCGGCGCGGAAGGTACAATCCTTCCCAGGTATGTCGGCGACTGAAGCAA
>CAZSVJ010000033.1:0-18807 GCA_964610185.1 uncultured Occallatibacter sp.
CGAGGTCCTTGCCTCTCTTCTGAAGCCGCTTTACGTCGCGGTGAAATTGGCTTGAGTAGGTCGGCGAACGCATCAGATTCCCAGCTTATTGAACAGATCGGCGGCATCCTTGGCCCGATGGACTTCTTCGCCATGGGCGGTCTTGCGCATGGTCTCTCGCGTGAGCTTGTTGGGTTTCAGGTCGAACGGTAGGGCGTTCTCCTTTGCGACCCTGGTGAGAACGATGCGCATTACGTCGGACACCGAAAGGCCCATCTCTTCGAGCACGGCGGCGGCCTTCTCTTTCACTTCGGCGCTAATTCTGGAGCGGACAACGGCATTTGTGGCCATACAACTAGTGTAGCCCATTCGAGCCACAGAATGCGCATTCCCTTCTCAAGCCTTGAGCATCTTTTTCGCCTCGCCCGGCGGCAGATAGTTCTCGCCGGTGACGACCTTGCGGCCGGTCTTGCTTTCCAGTTCGACACGTGCGCGATGGGCAATACCGCCGCCCGACTTTGCGGCCTTTTTGTTAGCGGGCAGGCCCACCGCCGCCTCCGTCTCCGCAATCTGACGGGTGGAAAGCTCGGCCAGGGCGGTGAAGATAAGTTCGGCCTCACTCATGTGGTCGCGGAGATTCTGGCTTTGCAGCCCTTTCAGGTTCTTATGCTCATTGACTGAAACGCCGGACCATTCCTCGTGAATAAGATTGGTGAGGATGGCGAACTCCTGCCCGTGCTTGACCTCGTGGGTGGCCCAGTAGTCGGTAAGCTTGTTGCGGGTGTCGTTGATTCGCGCATGGGCCAGTCATGCGCTGGGTGATCCATTTCTCGCTGCGGCCCAGCTTGCGCCAATTCTCCCTGGTCCGCTCCAGCGCCAAGGCGGGATCGGCGATCTCCCGCAGACGTTCATAGCCCACCTTCGCAAGCCAGAGTTTGATGGGTTCGGCCTTGGGGCTGGGAACGGATTGAACCAGCCGTAGCAGCGTCTCCGCATTGGCGACATCGGTGAGATAACTCTTGCCGTCGGAGGCTGGCAGCTTCAGTTGGTGACAATTTGTCACCAACTGACTTCCCTCCTCATGCAACCGCTGTTTGAGCTTGTTCCAGTATTTCCGGGCAACGGTGGCATCTGCTTGCTGTGTGAGGACGCGGACGATGTCGACGACCGAGAAAAGCCATGTATCCGTGGCCTCGTCGTACACACGGCGTATCGGCTGATTCTCGAACAGAGCGGAAGGAGCAAGCCTGGTCTCGGTCATCGATTGTCCTCAATTTGCTACAGCTTCACGTTGCGCTGAAACCGGCTTGACCGGCCCGGCTCGCTCGTCTCCATCCTACCTCGCACCAGATGCCCAGCTTGTGGAACAGATCGGCAGCATTCAAAACAGATTCACGTGCA
Source organism: uncultured Occallatibacter sp. (assembly GCA_964610185.1). Taxonomy (GTDB): domain Bacteria; phylum Acidobacteriota; class Terriglobia; order Terriglobales; family Acidobacteriaceae; genus Telmatobacter. Next base: position 1,381 of record CAZSVJ010000033.1, read on the forward strand.
GGATTTGCAGCAGGGAGTTGCCGTCGAACGGCGTGAGTGTGAAGGTGAGCAGGAAGATCGCAATGCCGAGGATGCCGAGGATCACGCGGCCTCGATGCAGTCCGCCTTGCAGAGGAACTTTCGGGTGACGCATGATCGGCAGCAGCAAGATCAGTCCCCATAGAATCCATCCCACCCAGCAGAGCACGCCGGCGATCAGCAGCAGCAAGGGTAGAATCCAGTTCATCTTCCGGTGCAGCCGGGACGAGAGAGCGTAGAGCAGGTGGCCGCCATCGAGTTGGCCGCCGGGGATCAGATTCAGCGAGGTCATGAACAGGCCAATCCATCCGGCTAGAAGCACCGGGTGCGGTGTGAGGTGCTCGAAGCTGGGAAGGCTTGGGTTCCAGTGCAGGAGAATCGAATGCACGATTCGCAAGGTCAGCGGCTCGCCGCCAAATTGTACGAGGGAATGCGGCGCGTTGACGGCAGCGGGGCGGCTCATGGCAAAGCCCAGTGCCACGGCCAGTATTGAAGCCAGGTAACCGGCCAACGGGCCATAGACGCCCACGTCCATCAGGGCGTCGCGGTTGGGAATGCGGGAGCGAATTCTGATGACGGCGCCAGCCGTGCCGCTGAGCGTGGGTGCCGGCAGCACCCAGGGCAGCGTGACGCTAATGCGGTGCCAGCGGCAGGCAAAGTAGTGGCCAAATTCGTGGATGAGCAGAATGCCCAGCAGGGGCGCGGTGAAAACCCAGCCCGTCTTAAAGAATTCGGGGTGATGGGCCAGCCAACCCCAGGGCCAGAGGTCGCTGTCACGCACGACGGGCGGCATGCCTCGAACAAAATTTTGCATGAACCGGGCGCCGTTTGCGGTTGTTGCAACCACGCTGGCCATGAGCAGCAGCAAGGGCAGGCCATACTCCCGAAAGGTTGAGCGCACCGAACTCCTTAAGTCTTGGGAGTTTCGCCCGAGGCGAGCGAGTGCAGCTCCTTGCCTGGCTTAAAGCGGACCGCTTTGCCAGGGGTGATGCTGACCTCGGTGCCGGTTCGAGGATTGCGGCCAATGCCGGTTTTGCGCGCGCGGACGCTGAAGACGCCAAATCCGCGCAGTTCAATGCGCTCGCCGGCGGTAAGAGCCTGCTTCAGGCCCTCGAAGACCGTATCCACCGCGGCTTCTGCCTTGATGCGGGGCAGGCCCGTGCGCTCGATTACGTGATGGACGATGTCCTGCTTAATCAATGGGGTAACCTCACTGGCATGTTTGACTTTACTACGACCGCTGGGAATGATGCTACAGATTTTAATGCGATTGTGGAACAAACGAGCGGACAAATGCGGGTTTCGCTCCAGGAAAAGCCTGCCGCCTCGCCACCAACGGGCCCTTGAAGGAGTTTTGCACAGAAAGTTTACAAAAGTCATCAAACCTTGCCCACAAAAGCCCCCTCCGCCATTGTGAATTCGCGTCACATTTCGTACTATGAGTTGTTGCAGCTCAGTCAATGATCTATGCGATTTTTTGTCCGGACAGAAAAACTTCCCGGACAATGAGATTTATGCCGAGTAAGAGTGGCCGTTGGAATATGCGAACAGGCCGCCAAACACGGCACGGTTGAGTCATTCAGCGAGAAACAGGTGGCCAGCGGCGTCATCTCCTACGGGCTCTCATCGTATGGTTATGATCTTCGAGTCTCCGACGAATCCAAAGTTTTTACCAATGTGAACAGTGCAATCATCGGCGCCAAGGCCTTAGACGAATTTTTTACGTCAGTCCAGGCCGATTCAGCGATTGTCCCAGCTAACTCGTTTGCTTTGGCACGATCGATCGAATGCTTTCTCATTCCCAGAGACGTACGGACAATCTGCGTTGGAAAGTCAACCTATGCGCGTTGCGGAATCATTGTGAACGCAACGCCATTCGAGCCGGAGTGGGAGGGATTCGTGACACTGGAAATCTCCAATACCACCCCGCTGCCGGCTAAGGTTTATGCCAACGAGGGGCTGTGCCAAATCCTGTTTTTCCGCTCCGATGGAGCCTGCGAGGTCTGCGATGCCGACCGCAAGGGCAGGTACCCGTCAGGGAATTGTGCTTCCGAATCTTTAAGGGTCGGCACAAGCCATCTGTTTTGGGCGGTTGGATAAGATCGAGAATGTGCGGCATTGGGGGACTTTGAGTCTGCCATAACCGCACCGGGCCCAGCTCTCCTGCTTGAACACGGTGGGGAGCAAAATGTCGTCGAATGGTACTGCTGAAGCAATTCAAATTGGCCTGGTTTCCGACGAACCCATCCGGATCGAGGGGCTTGCCAGTATATTTGAGCAGTTCTCTCTGCCCGGCAAACCAAGACTCCTTCCGATTCCGGGAAGCATCGATGAGTTGCTCGAGCGCCCGACGCTCGAGTACCTGCTGCTGGATCTGCATTCCTCGACTACCGGGATCGACGCGCTCCATGCGGTTCGCCGAGCGCGTCCATCGATCCGGCCGATTGTGATCGGCCCGGAAGGCAATGACGAACTGGTTCTGGAATCCATTGTGGCCGGAGCCAGGGCATACCTGGAGTTAACCGCCGATGCCGAGGCGGTCAAGAATGCAATCGAGACGGTGACCGCCGGCTCGATCTGGGCGCCGCGTCGCCTTCTCTCAAAGCTTATTGACCGGTTGCTCAAGGGACCCGATACCAGCCTCACCAACCCCAGACCTCATCTGACCGACCGGGAGCACCAGGTGCTGGAATGCATCATGCAGGCTTGCTCCAATCGCGAGATCGCCCAACAGTTGGGAATCGAGGAGCGCACCGTGAAAGCGCACGTTGGCCGGCTCATGCGCAAGACCGGGACGGAAAACCGGACCGAGCTGATGATGCGCGAGTTGAACCGTCCCTTCAAGCCGAGCGTGGCTACCATAGAGCGCCGCCGCGATGAGCGGAGAAAATCCGCGCCAGAACGCTTGCTCGGCTAGCGGGCGTTTTTCCCTGCGGTTCATCACTGACTGGCGGAAGACAACAGAACCGGGCATGCATATCCACACTCCCTTCGTACTCTTGCCAGATTTCCACAATACGCAGAGACTCAATTTCAGAAACAACGCAGATCTGGGGAAAGGAGTTCTCAGGCGGCATGTTTTCCATGATGCCTGGGAACTCCTCTTTTTTTTTCCTAGCCACGTTGATCCGATCCGGCTTCCGCAGCGCTGCCTCCCACGTTTCCGAATCTTCATAAAGTATTGAAAAAGAGTGGCTTCATGCAGTTGGACGCCCCGAATAGTTGTCGCGCAACCGCAACTGGGGCTATTTACTAATCAGTAAAATCCGTAGTTACGAATGGGCGTACAACTTCCGTAATCTAGAAAGTGGTCAATTTTGAACACATGAAAATGTCCACTTTTGCACATACTTGTTTCCAGGAACAACGCAGATCTGGGGAAAGGAGTTCCTGGGCGTACCGACCACCGGTACCTCGGGAACTCCTTCTTTTTTGTCCGATCACGTCATAAGAGGGCCTTCGGACTGCCTTGTGTTTCAGTTCGTTTTTAGAATGTTATCAAGAAAGTAAACATAGTGGTTACTTAGTGCTCTACTCCTTACGTGCTCTTGATTAAAGTCCCGGTTTCCCACAAACTGATTTACAGAAACAACGCAGATCTGGGGAAAGGAGTTCCTAGACAGCATGTTTTCCATGGTGCCTAGGAACTCCTCTTTTTTGGTTTTCTTTGTTTTTCCGGAGAAAGCATGTCTGTGAATTCCCCGGCCCTCCCCCAACTTCCATCCATGCTTGCCGGCTAGCGCAGGGTTTTTGCCGGCGCTGCCAGCTGCAATCCACTCACACCAGGGCGTCCGCCGCAGCGGACGCCCTGGCAGCATTCCGGATAATCGCCGACACCGTGAAATCCTCGTAGAGCGTGAAAACTTGCTCTGGATGCATGATCCCGGAATGGCCCCGCCCGACAATGGATTCGACGGCAACGCGCTCGCATGTTGTAGGCTGATTCAGAGTGTTGCAGTATTGCGGACCCCGCGGCCACCGCACGGATTCATGCCCGACAGATTCCCTCGGCGGTGCCCCGCGCCCCGGCTAATTTGAAAACCAACCATCCGCGCCGGCTGCGGCGGCGGACTGGAAAGGATAAGGATATGAAGAGAGCTATTGCCTCCATCTGCCTCTGTTTTTCGCTCGCCGGCAGCGCCTTTGCGGCCTCCAGCAGGGAGGATTTGCAGGCCCGTATCGACGAAGCCAAGCTCGTTCTGGATCGGATCATGGCTGCCAAGGACGCCACCATCCCGATGAACATTCTTCAACAGGCCACTTGCGTGGGCGTTGTGCCCGGCATGCTTAAGGGCGCCTTTCTGGTGGGCGCGCAGTATGGCCAGGGCGTGGTGACCTGCCGCACCGGACACGGCTGGAGCGCGCCGGTCTTCATTCGCATGGCAGGTGGGTCGTTTGGGTTTCAAATAGGCGGCCAGGCAACGGATCTGGTCCTGATTGCGGTTAATGACCGCGGCTTCCAGGACTTGTTGAAGAACAAGTTCAAGATCGGCGGAGACGCCTCGGCGGCGGCTGGCCCAGTGGGCCGCAGCGGGCAGGCCGCGACTGATTGGAAGATGAATGCCGAGCTGCTCAGCTATTCGCGCAGCAAGGGCCTGTTTGCCGGCATCGATCTGGATGGCACCAGCGTCAGCCAGAACTCCGATGACACCGAGCTCTACTACGGGCAGCGGCAAGGCTTTCAGACCATCCTAAAGGGCGATGTGGACGTCCCCCCGGGCGCGGTGGCCTTTGTGCGCGACGTGGCGCAGTACTTTGTGATGGCCAAAAACCACCAATAAGGGCTGCTTCGCTTCGTCGTTGACACGCTGGTGGAGCGAGGGCAGGCAGCCCAAAGCCAGGACCGGGCCGCATTGAGAGGCTAAACTGATCTTTGCCTTCAACCATGCGGGAAAACCCCATGCGGGAAAACCTGGAGTATTGGCTGGTCGTGTCCGTGGCGCGCGCCCTCGGGCGCATGCCGCGCGGGTTGGCGCGCCTCCTGGCCGGCCTGATTGCCTTCGCTGTCTATTGGGCGTTCGGCCGGCTTCGCCGGGTCGGCGTCCGCAATCTTGAGTTGGCGCTGCCCGAGCTGTCTCCGGCTGAGCGGACCCGCATTCTGCGACGAGTCTACGTTCATTTGGGCTGGCAACTGGTCGAGTTCTGCCGCATGACCGGCTACACCGCGCAAAACACCAGCGCGTGGCTGCGCACCGAAGGCGTGGAGCACTACCTTGCCGCACAAGCCCGCGGCAAAGGGGTTCTGGTGGTTACCGGCCACCTGGGCGCATGGGAGCTTTCCAGCTACTACCACTCGCTGATGGGCTATCCCATGGGCATGGTCATCCGCCGACTCGATAACCGCCGTTTGGACGACTATGTGAACGCCGTCCGCTGCCTTCACGGCAACCATGTAATTCACAAAGACGACTTTGGCAGAAGGCTGCTGCTGGCCATGCATGCCGGCCAGACCGTCGGCATCCTGATGGATACAAACATGACCCCGCCCCAGGGCTCGTTTGTAAAGTTCTTCGGCATGGATGCCTGCACCGCGACTGGCCTTGCCCACGTTGCCCGCAAGACAGGCGCGGCCGTGCTGCCGGGGTTCATGTTGTGGGAGCCGGCGGAGAGGAAGTACGTGCTTCACTTTGGCCCGCAAGTTGACCTTCCGCACACCGCCAACGCAGCCGCCGACATTCTAGTTGCCACCCAGTTATGCACAGATGCGATAGAGTCGTGGATTCGGCGGTATCCTGACCAGTGGCTATGGATTCACCGGCGCTGGAAGACCAGACCGCCCGGCGAGCCGGGGCTGTATTAGGAACGCTGCGAGCGCACCGAGCCTTGAACGGTCAACGTTCGGCTGAGTTAGAGACATTGAATGTTTTGTATCAGGGCATGACTTTAGTCGTGCCGCTAAGGTAGCAGAACCATGTGGGCTTTAGCCCCTGAGGGAAATGCCCATCATTTACTTCATCTCCAGGAGGCGCGCATGACGCTCGGTGAACTGATTGAAAAACTGGGCGGCAAGCTGATTCAGGGGCCGCCGGACCTCGAACTGGAGTGCGTGAGTTCCTGCGAACAAGCCAACCCAGACAGTCTGGTCTTTGCCGATAGCGTGGCCGCTGTTCCCGAAGCGTTCAATAGCGAAGCTGGAGCAGTTGTGTTGCAAGCGAGAATTGCGGACGCTTATCCGGCGGGCAAGAGCATCGTTGAGGCCGAGCAGCCGCGGCTTTGGTTTGCCAAGGCGGCAAAGCTCTTAAACCGGCGTCAATTGTCTGGAAGATTTGACCCCACTGCGGTCGTTGCGAGAACCGCTGTGGTGGGAGAGAACGCAAGAATAGATGCCTTGGCGGTCATCGGCGAGGATGTCTCTATTGGTGCGGGCAGCTGGATCGGCGCCGGCGCCGTCCTCGGCACGGCATGTTCGATCGGGGAGGACTGTAGGATCCACCCGCGTTCGGTGATTTACCCCTTGGCTACCCTCGGCAATCGAGTCGTCGTCCATGCCGGCGCGGTTCTCGGAGCCGATGGATTTGGCTACGTGCGCGACGAAGCGACCGGCGCGTATGCGCAATTCCCGCAGCAGGGAACGCTGGTAATTGAAGACGATGTGGAGATTGGCGCCAACTCTACCATCGACCGCGGCGCGCTGGCCGAGACTCGCATCCGGCGCGGAACAAAAATCGATAATCTGGTGCACGTGGGCCACAACTGCGACATCGGCGAAGATGTCATCCTGGTCGCGCTGACCGGCATTTCCGGTTCTTCGACGGTTGGCAAGGGCGCGGTCATCGCGGGGCAGGTGGGCATCGGCGACCATGCGCATGTCGGGCCCGGAGTAATTCTTGGCGGGCAAGCAGGCGTGCTGAGCGGCAAGACTGTGACCAATGAAGGCCTCAAGCCGGGGACAGTTTTGTGGGGCACGCCGGCGCGTCCGCTCAAGCAGGTGCTGCGCGAGCAGGTGGTGTTGGCGCGGCTGGCGAAGGCCGGACGCAAATCACAGGGCAGGGAGTAGGGAACAGGGAACAGCAGACAGTGAAGAGGACTGACGCTGATCGCAATTAGTGTTGGAGGGGGAGGCAGCCGGGCCGTCTACGGAATTCCCACCCATCGGGCAAGAGCGTCCGATGGATGGGGCACAATTTCGTTCCCGTGGGTCGGGCCTAATGCTTTGTTTTTGGCGCGCGTAATCCAGGGTTGTGGATCGCCGGAGATACTGGCCTAGGACTGTTTGGGACAATTTCCGGTCGGGCATTCCTGAGCAGAATCGCAAACCCCCTGGCCCCATCCATGCGGCTATCAACGAGCAGCTTATGAGACATTATTAGAAACTCAGGGTGATGCTCGAAGTGCTTCGACGCGGCCTGCACTGTATGTACGACATGCGAGGTTGAAAACGCTTCGCCATGAAAGCCCGCAACGCCGATCAGCAGCCCCTTCATCAACGCGAACTGCGCCGCGAGCAGCGCAAACTCACGCGATTTTGAATGGGAGGTTAGCCAGGGCTGCGCACTCGCTGACATCCCCTCAGGCCCGAACGGAAACTGACAGCGGATGATGGTGTTGATCAGGTAATTCTCCATGATGTGCGGCTGGCGGCTAAAGAACGGCTCGTAAAAGCGATCGTGCGCCAGAGAGTATCGCGCCGTAAGGTTCTCAAGCGTGGCTCCCGGCCCGTTGCCGATTCCGGCGGTAAACGCCTGCACGCACTCGACGAAGCGCGGACGAATGTTTGAGCGGTGGAGCAGCAATCCCGCCAGCCGCAGCACCACATCCAACTGCGCCGACGCGTCTAGCGGCAATGTTTCCATTGCGGGGCGCAGCGCTCCGGTTGCCACAGTGTTCTCAAAGTCGCAAAGGAAGTCGGAGACGCCCCGCTTCAGTTCGCCTTTAGCGATCGAATCCAGGCGCCGGCAGAGCACGTCAAGCAGAAACAGCCGCTGCCAGAGCGGGTAAATGCGATCCCTCACCAGCGCCAGCACCGTCTTGCGGATCGGCCAGAAATTGGGTGGCAGCGAGTCTTGGTCCGCGTCCGGGGCTAACGGTTCATTTGCTCCAGTGGGAAGTCTTTCGGGTTGTCCAACGGCCAACAAATCCGGCGTCAGCAGCACCAGCCGCGCTGCTTCAGGACATGAGAGCGACAGCGACTTCTCTTCCACGCCGCCCGCCGCGTGCACGATGCGCGGATAAATCGAGCAGGTGTGCGAGAGCAGCCCTTCGCCAAGTTCAGCCTGGATGCGGCAAAGACGGCCCTCGGTAAGCAACGGGCACTGATTCGAATCGTTCATTCGAATCTTGGCGAAGACTTGCTGCTTGCCAACATCCGATTCCGCATCGGCTTTTGGAGTCAGCAGAACGCTTGCATCGATCAGCGTGCGCAGCGGGCTATGCGGCAGATTCTGGTATTTCTCGTAAGCTGCCTCATCGATGGGCACGCTCCAGCCTTCGCAGCAGGTGTCTTCGCAGGCCGCGCCAATGCAGCGGAAGCTGTCGGCGTAGAGCGGGAAAATAGGCAAAGATTGGGGCAAGCAGAGCTCCTGGCACGAGACCATCGGCATGGCGCACAGCTGCCGCGTCTTGACGTGAGGTACACCCAGAAACGATGCAAACGGAAGACCTTTAACTGGAATGCAACATTGGAATGCGTTCAGGGATTCTCTGACCCGGCAAAAACTGCTTGCATAAATGCTGCCCGATCAGAGAGAAGACGTCCCTCAATCGCAAAAAATCTGGCGGAAAACTTCTTGCTTTGAAAGGGCACGGCTTTAGACGTGCCGCAGAGGCAACCAAACGGGGATCCGGCTTTAGCCGCCGGGGGAGTGCAAATTGCTGAAAACCATGCTCCCTCAGGGGCTAAAGCCCGGCCTCTGCTTTGGCCATCCGCCGGCACGTCTGAAGCCGTGCCCTTACAAAGCCAGGTTTATGCAACTGCCCCAAAGTCAATCCTGTTTTTCTGTATTCCGTTCCTGCTCAAACCGGCTTCTCCGTCAGGAACGCTTCCGGCTTCAGCGAGCCGTCGCGCTGCTTGACGAGCATTTGCACCTTGCCCTCGGCGGCTTCGAGCTCCTGCTTGCAGGCGGCCGAAAGACCGACGCCCTCCTCGAAGAGCGTGAGCGACTCTTCGAGAGCGAGGTCGCCCTTTTCCAGTTGATCGACGATGGATTCGAGCTTCTTAAGCGATTCTTCAAATGAGGCCATGAGACCTTGTCCGTTGCGGTGCTGAATCTATTGTATGATTGCAGGCGTGAAAATCACGCTAAACAATCAAGGGTGCATGTTGCGTTTTGCAATTTACCTTGCGCTTTTCCTCAGCGGCTCCTTTGCTACAGCACAGTCGAGCCTTTGGCAGCACGTCACCTCAACATATCATCCTCCTAGACTGAGCGCAGTTTCGGTCTCCGATTCCCAACATAAGGCGATTTCCCGCCTTCTTAGGCGACAAGGCAAAGGTGGGCTCTGGGAATGTGAAGGGGATGAGCTCGACGAGATGCTGAACGGACTTACGTTCGAACCAATTCCGCTCTCCCCGGGGCGGAAAATACTTCTTGTACAGGCAGGCCAAGGCTGCGCTCGCGGAGGGCAAGGCGCAAACGGAGCCATGTGGCTGGTTCGGTTCGCAGGCAAGACACCTGTTCTTTTGGCTTCGCCCGAGGAACAATTCAATGGTTGGCTCTATTCTATTCAAGACTCAGCCAGCCACGGTTATCGCGACATTGTTCTCGGATGGCACATGAGCGCATTTGAAGCCGATCTTAGCTATTTTCGTTTCGACGGAAAGACTTATCGTCGGATCGGTACCGCCGTTTCAACGAACGATGACGGCGATCGCGCAAAAATAGTGCCCAGTTCGCACTGAGCCAGGTTTGCGAAAGAACCCATTTCTGCACATTTACGAGGCGGTAGCTGGTTTCGGCAACACGCTAGCAATTACTTCGGCGGCGGCGATGTAGCGGCCGAAGGGCGCGCTCACCTGCACCCCATCCACCATGGGGCGCACGGCCTCAAGCATCTCCTGCGCGATCTTGATGCCTTCGCGGCGCGCGGCGTCCGGCGATTGGGCCTGGGCCATGCGCAGCATGATCTCTTCCGGCATGGAAACGCGCAGATCGTTCTTCATGAACTCCGCGTTGCGCAGACTGGTTAGCGGCCAGATGCCGGCAATCACCGGAATCCGAAAATCTTTGATGCGCCCGAGGAAGTTTTCGAGCAGTCGCAGGTCGAATACGGGCTGGGTGATGACGTACTCCGCGCCGGCCTCGACCTTGTAGGCGAAGCGGCGCAGCTCCTGCTCGATATCGGGCACGCCGGGATTGGCAGCCACGGCGATGGTGAAGTTGGTGCTCGCCCCGATCGCATTCGAGCCGATGTCGAGGCCATGATTCAGCCGGCGCACGATGTTGACCAGACCGATGCTGTCTACGTCAAACACTGCGGTAGCGTCAGGATAATTTCCCAGCTTGGGCGGATCGCCAGTGAGGCAAAGAATGTTGCGCAGCCCGATGGACGAGGCTCCCAGCAAATCCGACTGGATGGAAAGAATATTGCGGTCGCGGCAGGTGTAATGCAGAATCGTCTCGATGCCGGTGTGCTGTTGAATCTGGATGCAAAGGCTCTGCGCGCTCATGCGTGCCGAGGCGCGCGGCGAGTCAGGCACATTGATGCCGTGAACGCCAAGCTGCGCCAGAACTCGCGCGCCCTCGATTTCCTGTGCGCAGTCGATTCCGCGCGGGGGAACGATCTCGACCAGGGTGATGAAGGTTTTCTCCGCAACCAGAGCGCCGATTCGGGAGCGCGCGCTGAGCGGCTCCGGCGGCGTCTCGGCGCTCAGCTGCGGGGCGGCGCCGGAAGCCTGGACGCGCGCCTGGGCATCGATGGCCCGCATCGCCGAGCGCATGGCGCGGATGTGGTTGGGCGTGGTGCCGCAGCAGCCGCCCACAATCTGCGCCCCGGCGGCGATCGCCTTGCGGGCAAAACCGGCCATGTACTCTGGCGAACACAAATAGATGTTTCTGCCTTCAACGGCGCGCGGCATACCGGCATTGGGCATAGCGGCCAGAGGAAGTGTAGTGGCCGCGCGCATGGCCTCGATGGCGGTGAGTACGGTGGCGGGGCCGGTGGAACAATTTACGCCGATAGCACTCGCGCCCCACTCGGTGAGCAGAGCCGCGGCATGGGCCGGAGACGCTCCGTCCAGGCAGTTGCTGTCGTCGTCCACCGTCACCATGACCAGCACAGGCAGGTCGGGAGCGACCTCGCGCGCGGCCTCGAGGGCCTCGTGGGCTTCATTCAGCGCAGGCATAGTCTCGATGATGAGCATGTCCGCGCCAGCCTCTTTCAAGGCAAGAATCTGCTCGGCAAAGGCGGCTCTGGCTTCGTCCAGGCCGGTCTTTCCCAGCGGCTCAAGGCGCACGCCGAGCGGGCCCACAGAACCGGCCACCCAGGCGTCGCTGGCCTGCTTGTCTTTCAGGTGTTCCACGGCCTGCCGGGCCAGCCTCACTCCGGCTGCATTGATCTCAGCGACCTTGGCGGCCAATCCGTGGCGCGCCAGCCGGAAGCGGTTGGCGCCGAAGGTGTTGGATTCAAGCAGTTCCGCGCCGGCTTGCAGGTATTCCTCATGGACGGAAAGAATCAACCCTGGGTCGGTGAGGTTCAGCTCGTCGTAACAGCGGTTGATGAAAATTCCGCGCGCGTAAAGCACGGTGCCCATGGCGCCGTCTGCCAGTACTGGGCGGTTGGCGAAGATGTCGGCAATCGAAAGCATTCTCTTTTCATGCTATGCCAGTCCAGCGCTGCCCGCCAAACGGTCGGCCCACTTTGTTATACTTCGGGAGTCATAATCTTGTTCAGCGCCGGTTTCCGGCCGGAAAAATCCGCGGTCTGTTGCCTGCGCGGGCAGCCGCATTCCAGGCGTTCAAGCGGCGGCCCCGGCCGCTCAAACCCCAACCGGGCAGTGTGACCCTGTAAATGCAATCATCCGCGGCGCGCGCCGCGCTTTCCGTCGAGGTAAGGGATTTTGAAGAAGAGAAGTATCTTGATATACGCCGCCGCAGCCCTGGTAGTTGCAGCCGCGGTGGCAGGTTGTGGAAAAACCACCTATTTTGCGGGCCGGATTCTGCCCCCCAGCGGGATTCTCAACCGCGTTCTCATCGCCGTTCAGAATCAAAGCGCTTTTAGCAAGGGCGCTCTGCCGTTTGTGGATGCGTACTACGACATCCGCAGCGGCTACAACGGAAAGCCTGGCTCGTTTTCAATTGCCGGTTATGCCGCCGCGCTGCCCATTACCATCCAGAACATGCCTGAGGAGACGACCGGCGTAATTTACGGTTACGGCGACGGCAGCTTTGACCCGATCAACTATGAGAAGGAAAGTTCAAGTGGGAATACTGGCGGGCTGAGCGGCCTTTCCGCCAGCATTTTTATCACGCGAAACCAGTCTTATGTCTTTGCAGCCGATCAGGGAGCCCACGTGTTTACGGTGGTCGACAACACCATCGGCGGATCTTTTCCGCTGAGCCTTCCCGGTGTTTACCGCGTGAGCGTGAATCCCGGCGGTTCGGTGGCGTTCGCATTTGTCCAGAACTCGAACTACATTTACTATCCGCGCAAGCTCAGCGCCGCGCAGACTACGGCATTCTCAGGCGGACCGAGCACCTGGCCCAAGGCCGCGATGGACTGCGAGCCGCAGAGCGTGCCCCTCTATTGCCTCTTCCAGGCGCAAAGCCCCGACCATGTGGATGCAACCGGCAATTACTATGGAGCGCCGCTGGTTTTCGACCGGCCCATCAAAGCGGTCTTTTCCGCCGACGGCGGAACTGCATACATCCTCAATTGCGGGCCGGAGTGCGGCGGCAACAAGGCCTCAATCACGCCGCTTCCGATTGCTCCAATGATCTTTCTCATCGGCCAGCAGTCCGGAACTTTGCCCACCAACACCGCGCTTTCCTCGTCCACCATTCCCATTCCAGGCGGCGCCAGCAATGCTCTGGTCGATACTTCAACCATGTACGTTGTGGGTCAGCAGCCCCAACTGGTGCAGGGACAAACGCTCTTTGCCGGCGAATTGACGGTGGTCAATCTCGCCAATAACACCGCCTCCAAGCCCATCGCGGTCAGCGACGGAGCGCCCGGCGCCGTGAGCCGCATGGTGGAGGGCGACGACAATACCTTGTGGATCGGCATGACCAAGTGCACCAATGGCGTGCGCGCTGCCACCGGACTGCCCTATGGGTGCCTTACCATGTTCAACACTTCCAGCGATAAAGTGACCACGATTTTGCCTTACATTGGCGACGCCACCGGCATTGCCGCGGTTACCGGCTTGCACAAGATCTACTCGGCGCAGGGAGGTCAGGTTTACATCAACTCCACCGTGGACGGTTCGTCGATCGACAACCAGTACGTCACCGTCACCGGAACCGCATACGACGTGGCCTATATGGACGCGACTTCCGATAGCGACAACACCGTTTACTGATTCAATGCCCGTCGACCCTGCTCTCGATTTCGCTCTCGATTCCACCGCGGTTGACGTTCTGGCCATTGCCGCCCATCGCGACGACGTGGAGCAAACCTGCGGCGGGACCCTGCTGCGCATGGCCTCACGCGGCCTGCGAACCGCCATTCTGGACCTTACACAGGGCGAGGCGGGAACGCGCGGCAGTGCGGAAGAACGCGCCCAAGAAGCAGCAAACGCCGCGGAATTGTTAGGCGTCTCCTGGCGGCAAGCTCTCGATCTGCCCGACGGCGCGATTGAAAACACTCTCGAAAACCGCGCCAAGATCGTGCGCGTTCTCCGTGGGCTTCGCCCCCGTGTCGTCATCCTGCCTTACTGGCAAGCACGTCATCCCGATCACGCCACGACCGCTACGCTTGGCTATGAGGCGTGCTTTCTCTCCGGTCTCGCTAAGGCGCCTGCGGTGGGGCCGACTGGGCCTGCGGCGCGAGAGGAACTGGAGTCCGAAGCCGGAGTGGCTCTGCCCCATCGGCCCTTCAAGATCGTATACGCCAGCCTCTACGCCGACGTGCGTCCCAGCTTCGTTGTGGACATCACGCCCTTCATCGAGCAGCGCCATCGAGCGCTGATGGCCTACCGCTCGCAGTATGCCAACCAAGCGGCCGGCAGCGGGCTATTTGTCGCGGAGGAAGAGATTCGCGAGCGCACCTTTGCCGAGGCCCGCCACTACGGCCTGCTCGCGGGCGTTGACTACGGCGAGCCCTTCGTGCAAAAGGAAGTGGGGCTGGTCGACGACCTGACGCTGCTGCCCGTGCAGTCGATCTGAGCAGGCGCTTTCTCGCAGCCAGATCGCTCGCATAACGGCTTCTTATCCATATCCAAAATATAATAACTTTGCGTTATGCCAGGTTTCCCGCGACACTGGAACTGATTGCATAAACGAGCTTTGAAAGGGCACGACTTTAGTCGTGCCGTAACAGGCGCATAAAGTCTGGGCTTTAGCCCCTGAGAACGTTTCTCTCTGGTCGGGCAGCATTTGTGCGACAGTTCTTGAGTGTGCTGAAGAAATGGTCGCCGGGCCTCGGTTGCAGTCTCTCAGGAGTTAAAACCCCTTCTTCTTGCGGCCCATTTCGGCACGGCTGAAGCCGTGCCCTTTCAAAGCCGGGTTACAAAAAGACTTTCAAGAGTGGAGGCCGCAAATGGCAAAGCAGACATGGGATCCGCAGGCCTACGGGCAGAACGCCGCATTTGTGCATGGATTGGCCGGCGGCGTGATCGAGTGGCTCGCAGCTCAGCCGGGTGAACGTATCCTCGACCTCGGGTGCGGCGACGGCCAGCTTACGCAGCGGCTCGTTGCCATCGGCGCCAGCGTGACCGGCGTCGATAACTCGGCGGAGATGGTTGCAGCGGCGCGCATGCGCGGCGTCGATGCACAGGAAGCGAGCGCTGAGGCCTTGCCATACCCACCGGCGAGCTTCGACGCGGTTTTTTCTAACGCCGCGTTGCACTGGGTTCGCGATCAGGACGCCATGATGACGGAGGTACACCGTGTTCTCAAGCGCGGCGGACGATTTGTTGCCGAGATGGGCGGCCACGGCAACATCGCCGCCATTCGCGTCGCGTTGATGGCGGTGCTTGCGCGGCACGGATATGGCGATCGCGAAGATGGAGTCAACTACTATCCCACTCCCGAAGGCTATGCGCGCCGACTTGTCCGCCACGGCTTCAAGGTGGAGCAGATTGCACTAATTCCGCGGCCCACTCCAATCGCCGAGAGCGGAATGGCGGGCTGGCTCCGAACATTTCGGCGCGGCGTACTCGAATCGCTGCCGGCGACGCTGCGCGACACCGTTGTGGAAGAAACGGCTGCGCTGCTTGCGCCCGCGCTGCGCGACGAAGACGGCAATTGGATTGCAGACTACATTCGCTTGCGCTTCATCGCAATTGCTTGAAATATGCCCGGCTTCATTGGGTAAACCACATTCGCCCGCCGATGAGGACCAACGTGAGCGCAAATATGCGCCGCAGCCAGACTTCGGGAACATGCTGCGCCCCCACCGCGCCGAAGTATCCGCCCACCAGAAATCCGGCGGCAAGCAGAAGCGCCACGCGAATGTCGGCATTGCCTTTTCGGTAGTACTCAAAGAAGGCGAAAGCGCCCACCGGCAACAGCAGGGCACCGAGCGACGTACCCTGCGCCCTGTGCTGATCCATGCCCAGCAGCCACACCAGCGCCGGCACAAACAGGATCCCGCCGCCGATGCCCACTACGCCGGAAAGCAATCCGACCACCAGACCAATCAATAGGATCGTCCACGTCATGCGCTCCCCCATAGGCCCGGCAACAATAGAAGCCGGGCCGCGCCTTTAGCGTAGCCTATCGCTCTCGCGAGAAACAACAAACCGGCGCCGGTGCACAACCCCCGCCCCCGCAAGAACGCAAATGATAGGCATCACGGGCAGCCTCAATCGCGCTGCTGCGACCGCACCGCCGGAGACGGTGAAGAAATACAACACCACTCCCAGTAACATCCACAGACAAGCGCTGGGGATGTTGGCCCGCGCGACACCCAGCACCGCAAAAACATAAAGCCCCAGCAGCAGCGCGCCCAGCGCGGCCATCAGCGCCATCTGCCAGGGATGGTTTTCGCCCATCCATAGCGCAGCGCGCAGCGGCCCCTGCTCGCGTTCTCTCGTGAAGGCCTCATCGTCGACTGGATGGTCCACAAGGTCAAGCAGAACCGCGCCGCCGGGATTCAGCGCCGTTCGAATTGAACCTGCGAAATGCGCGCGCAGGAATAGCCACGGGTGCGCTCGCAATATCCGCTTCGCCTCCGTGCTCATGAAGCTCAACCGCTGCGCCTGGTTCCATCCCGAGGCTTCAGGATGCCGCTCTAGAAAAAGCTGCTCGTCGTTGTATCCAAAATCGTCTTGCACCGCCGGCAGCGTTCGGTGCTCCACGCGGCTGGTCACTTCTGCGGCGCTGAAGAAGTAAAGATTTTGGGTCTGGATGCTGGAGAACCCCGCAAAGCCGGTTTCCAAATAGTTGCGCATCTGCCACGCGGCCAGCCACGGCAAGACACTCAGGAGCAGCACAGTGGGAGCCTTCCAGCGCAGCCCTGGAGCACGCGCGAGAGCCAGCATCAATCCCGCGGTCAGCATTGAAGGAAGGTAGTAGGTCACCGGACGCACGAATGTTGCCGCCGCCAGCCACAGTCCGGCTTCGGCAAGCAGCCGCGGACGCCGACTGCGCATAAACTCGGCCAGCCGGATCAGGCTCATCAGAAAGAGCGCTAGAAACAGCGTCTCCGACAGCAGCAGGATCGAATAAATGATGGACAGCGGCTCAAAGGCGAACATCCACGCGGCAAGGACGGCGGCTCGGCTGTCTGAAAGAACTACGCGCGCCAGTCGCCAGACCAGTACAACTGAAAACGTAGACAGAACGACTTGCGCGAGAGCCGCGGCAATGGGTCCGGCGAGAATCGCCAGGGCTAGAAACAGGGCATACCCCGGCGTTCGCAAAATATTCGGCAAGCCGGCTTCCACAAAGCTTCCATGGAGCAGCAGGTTTCGTCCTGGTTCAAAATAACTGAGAGTATCCGCGCGGTAGAGAGCGCCGCTTCCACCCCGCGCAAGCACCGCGGCGAGCAGCCCCAGGCGGATTACGCCCGCGGCGATCACCGGCCCGGCCAATTGGCGGGTCCACCACTCACCGGGTTGCGCTTCCCGCCTCAGAGGCCACCTCTACGGTGACCTATAACCGACGAGCAGGGGAGCTGTCCGTGCAATCGGTAGCTCCCCCGGCTTGTTTTGGGTAATCGAAGGTAGTATAGAGCGTTTGTGGAGTCCGAGGCGTGAATACAGCGGGTCTTAAGGAGTGAAGTCGGCCGATTCGTCACTTGGTTGCGGTGTAACTGCGCGGGCGCGGCTTGATGTACTGCGTATCGACCTCTTCGTACTCGAAGCGCGGG
>CAZSVJ010000034.1:0-5539 GCA_964610185.1 uncultured Occallatibacter sp.
AAGACGATCGAAACGCTCAGCGATGTGGAAAGCGCTCGCGTGCATCTGGTGATGGCGAAGGATTCCGTTTTTCTCGATAAGGAGCAACCGGCCAAGGCGTCGGTCATTCTGAAGCTTCGCGGCAAGGGTCTTCCCAAAGAGTCCGCTCTGGCTATCTCGCGGCTGGTGTCAGGAGCCGTCAATGAGCTGAGTCCGGAAGATGTTTCTATCATCGACGCCGATTCGGCCAGATCCCTCGGAGTAACTCATAGTGGGCAAGGCGATGCGGACGGCATTGAAGAGATTCTGACGCAGCGCCTGATCAGCACGCTGGGGCCGGTGGTGGGTAACGACAAAATTCGCGCCAGCGTCACCGTCGATCAGACACAGGAATCGACCGAAGAGAGTCAGGAGAAATACGATCCTGCGGTGAGTGCCGTACTGAGCGATCAGAAATCCGAGGAAACCGCCAATGGAGGCGCGGTCCCTTCCGGTGTTGCAGGCACCTCCAGCAACACGCCGGCGCCGGCTAAGTCCGCCGAAGCAACGAAGCAAGTTGCGGCGCTAAGCCAGGCGCAAAGTTCGATGCAATCGTCGAAGACGGAGTCGGCTCAGTATGGGGTGAATAAGGTTGTTCTCCACAC
Organism: uncultured Occallatibacter sp.; assembly: GCA_964610185.1. GTDB lineage: Bacteria > Acidobacteriota > Terriglobia > Terriglobales > Acidobacteriaceae > Telmatobacter. Next base: position 624 of record CAZSVJ010000034.1, read on the forward strand.
AGTATCGCCCGCCGGAAGAATTCAGCGAGTAAGCGCAGCCATTCTGTTGGACGATTTAGTTGCGAAAACTGTCCAGAATGGCAAGACGACTTACACGCGCAAAAAGTGGTCGCAGGCGGAATTGGACAAGATACAAGGGCTTGCACAAGCGGTCATCGGCTTCAATGCAAACCGGGGCGATACAGTGACGGTTCAAAACATGTCCTTCGACTCCGACCCTGTCGTGGCGGAGCTTCCGGCTCCGAATTGGATGGATCAAGGGCGCAGGATGGCCGTGGATTACTCATTCCTGCTCAGGCCCATTTCGCTGCTCGGTCTGTTCATGCTTGCCTATTCATTCATTGTGCGGCCCATCCAAAAACAAGTGATGAGCGCCCCGCCGGCTCAATTGACCGCGGCGCCGGCGCCAGCCTCGTTGCCAACCGGCGCGGGAACGAACCGGATCGGCGGGGGATCCACGGACAGGGATGAGATTACCCAGGCAGCGGCCAAGCTGAAAGAACAAATGGTCGGGGTCATTAAAGAGAGTCCGGTGAACTCCACGCGCGCCGTGCAGGCCTGGCTGCGAGAGGAGCCTTCATGAGCCTTGCAGACCGTAGCACTCTCAGTGGCGCGCGCAAGGCTGCGATTCTCTATTTGTTGCTCGGAGAAGACGCTACCGCGCAAATTTTCCGTAATCTTCCCGAGGAAGATTTGCAGCGAGTGACCGAAGAAATCGCAAACCTGGGACATGTCCCTTTCGAGCAAAGCCTGGAAGTATTGAGGGAATTCGATCAATTGATTTCCGCCCAGGAATTTATGGCGGTGGGAGGGCAGGAAGTTGCAAGCCGGTTACTCGTTAAAGCTCTCGGAGAGCACGGCGCAAAGAGCATGGTTGAGCGGTTGACGCGCGCCGGCGAGTTGCAGTCTTCCCGTGTCGACTCGCTGAAGAAGGCGGATCCGCAGCAACTGGCCAGGTTCCTGGTTGGCGAGCATTCACAGACCAAGGCATTGGTCCTTGGCCATCTCGATCCGAAGCTGGCCTCGGCGGTGTTGATGAAGCTAGAGCCGGAAACACGATCCGATTGCGTTAGGCGGCTTGCGAATCTTGGTCATTTCTCTCCGGATGTTGCCGCGAAGGTTTCCACAGTATTGAATCGCCGATTGAAGTCAGTAGGCGACCACACCAGGCGGGCCGATTCCGGATACAGAAGCGTCGCCGAACTCATGAACCAACTTGACCCCGCCACAATGCGCGAGATTCTTGAGAGCATTGAAAGAGAGGAGCCGAAGGTCGCGGTTGCCATCCGGGATCTCATGTTTACGTTCGACGACTTTCTTGAGGTCCCCGAGCAGGAGATGCGTACTTTGGTGAATTCGATTGACAAGAAAACCTTGACGATAGCGCTCAAAGGAGCAAACGAGGAATTAAGGAGCCGGTTTTATCGCACAATGTCGACGCGCGCGGTCGAAATGATGAAGGAAGACTCCGATGTAATGGGGCCGGTTCGGGGCAAAGACGTGGCTAAAGCTCAAGCCGAAATTGTTGCAATCGCGCGAAAACTTGAGGCGGAAGGCACGATGGTTTTGAAGAGTGAGGGAGCAGACGAATATGTCCTCTAGCGCGGAACTCAACCCGGCGGTTGCGGGTCCCTTCACGGCCGTGGAGTACCGCGATCTGGCAGGCCACCCAGCCGCGGGCGTTGCAGCGAATGGGCCACTGGAAACGCGATTCGCCGCCGGAATCGGCAAGAACCATGTCGACGGCCTGCTGTCAAAGGCAGAAGCGGATGAGCAGATCAAGCTCGCGAAGGCCGAGGCGATTCTACAGGCGCGACAGGAATATGACGAGAAGCTCGACGCCGCGCGCGCGCCCATCGCTGCCGCGCTAAGAGCCTTCGAGACGGAGAAAGCAAAATACTATGCGCGCGTAGAAGCTGAGATTGTTCAGCTTGCCTTGGCGATTGCCGCCAAGATATTGCATCGGGAAGCTCAAGTCGATCCAATGCTGGTAGCTGCCCTGGTTAGAATGGCGGCGGAGAAGATGCGCGATGGATCCAGCGTGACTGTCCGGGTAAGCCAGGGAAACGGCAAGCGGTGGAAGGAGTTCTTTGAGCGGCAATCGGGAACTGCGCGTTTCGAGGTCGTTGAGGATGAGGCGATCGGCGATAAGGACTGCATGCTCGAGACTGAACTTGGATCGGCTAACTTTGGTTTGGACACTCAACTAAAAGAAATCGAGCAGGGATTCTTCGATCTTCTTGCATTGAGGCCGGTGAATCCATGAGCCGTTCGATCCTAGCCCCTTACATGCACCATCTTGACGTCGGCTCAACATTGCGCTGGAAAGGCCGGGTGAATCAGGTTGTTGGCAACCTGATTGAGTCAGAGGGCCCGTTCTGCTCTGTGGGAGAGTCGTGCGAGATTACTGGCGCCGGTGGTCGATCGTATGCAGGGGAAATCATCGGCTTTCGCGGATCGACCATGCTGTCAATGGCAGCCGACAATCCGCAGGGCATTCGTTTCGGGGATCAAATCATGACATGGGGCGCTCGTCCGTCGGTTCGAGTGGGACCGGAGTTGCTCGGCCGGGTGATCGACCCGACGGGGAATCCGGTCGACGGAAAAGGAGAGTACCGCGCCACGCATGGAGTCAGCATCGACGGTTCAGTGCCGCTGGCTCTTGAGCGCGTCCCTATCCGCGAACCGCTCGGCTGCGGCATCAAAGCGATCGATGGCTTCCTGACTTGTGGGCGAGGACAGCGTGTCGGGATCTTCGGTGGAAGCGGCGTGGGAAAGAGCACGCTGATTGGTATGATGGCGCGCGGGACATCTGCGGACATGACGGTGCTGGCGCTGGTTGGGGAGCGCGGTCGAGAGGTAGGCGAGTTTCTTGAAGTTCTCGGCGAGGAAGGTCTTCGCCGTGCTGTTGTCCTCGTATCCACTTCAGACCAATCGCCGCTGCTAAGGATCAGAGCGGCTCTGGCGGCGACCGCGGTTGCCGAATACTTTGCGAGCCAGGGCAAGAATGTGCTTCTGATTGTGGATTCGCTCACCCGCTTTGCAATGGCGCAGCGCGAGATTGGATTGGCCGCCGGTGAGCCGCCAACCGCGAAGGGCTACACGCCTTCTGTATTGAATATGCTCGCGCGCCTGATCGAGCGGGCAGGAAATTTTTCACAGGGCAGCATCACCGCCTTCTACACGGTGCTGATGGAGGGTGACGATCAGCAGGACCCAGTCGTCGATACAGTGCGCTCGCTCTTGGATGGCAATGTGGTTCTGGATAGAAACCTAGCGATGAGCAGCCACTATCCTCCCATCTCAATTCTGGATAGTCTTAGCCGATTGATGCCCTACGTGGCCTCTGAGCAACATGTTGCCAAATCGAATTCCCTGCGGCAATTGATGGCGGCCTACGCGCGGTCAGAGGACTTGATCCGCATCGGCGCCTATCAGAAGGGTTCCGATCCCATCCTGGATCATGCGATTGAGAACCTGCCCGCGCTGAATGAGTTCTTGCAGCAGAAGCCCGATGTTCTCTGCAAACACGACGACGTCGTAAAGTTGCTGATGGCTCTGCCAGGCTAGAGCCCGCCTTATGAACCGAAGGCGAAAGCAGACAGGCACATTGAAGCTTTGAAACTAATCACGGAACTGGAGAAAAGCTAAATCAATGCCGTTTCGGTTCCCACTTGCGACCGTGCTTCGGGTTAGGGAGAGCTTGCGGGCGCAGGAGGAGCGCGCGCTCCAGAAGATCCTCATCGAGATGGCTCGTGTGACGCGTGAAATCGATCGGCTGAATGCCGAAATCGCCGAAGCTTTCAACGCGGAGCAGCAAGCGATGAAGCGGCCGATTCCAGCAAGTCAGGTGCGGATGCTCGTCTGGGCGAAGCAGGCGGCGGTTGAGAAAAAAACAGTCTTGGACCGCGATTGCAAGATTCTCGAGCAACAGCGCGATCGGCAGTTGAAGATCTATCAGGCTGCTTACAGCAACTGCGAAACGCTATCCAGCCTGCGCGATTCGCAGCGAGATAAGTACGAGCAGGAAAAAGTGCGAACTCACCAAAAGCGAATTGACGACATATTCGCTGCGCGACGACAGCGCAGCTAGAGTTATCTACTAACTAACATGCCGGCATTGCTCGGCTCCTTCGCATTACTCTCACCGGCGCTAACTACACAACCTATCATGCGATGGCTGCGTCTCTTGTAGGCACACATTGCCTAGTAGAGAGGGCAATGGTTGCCTGTTTGCCCGGACAGGCTCGCGCTCTGTCTGGGCATCTCTCCAGTAACACATGTGTAATGAATAATCTGCGCCACCACACTTCCCCGCTGCGATGCGAAAAAGCTGGCACTCCACTTGCAATTACGTTTGGCATGCGAGGTCCATCGCTAGTGACGACTGTGAATTCAGCTTCGATGCCCCTGTTACAAACCGGCAAGACCGGCCACAGCTTCCTGGCCATACTTGCCGAAGCTTCCGCGAGCGAAAGCTATGGAGACAGCGCGGCGGGCTCAGCCCGGGTGGTAGCTGCACGGGAGAACACTGCGATAGATGGAACAAACGCGCAACAAGGAGAGCAGTTACCTGTTCTTGAAGTTATGCCCGCTAACAGTGAAGCTGGCGCGCACACGACGGAGTCTCTTCCCCCTGCCGGCGGTGACAAGGTTCCGGCAAAGAAAACGCCAAGCGCGCAACAAGACAATCCTATGCTAAATCGCGGGGCATCCGAATCGACCTCGGGAACTGAAATGCCTCTTAGCGCGGAGCCTTCAACAGTCGCGCCCGATATTCAAGCGCAGCGGGTTGCCGCGCAGTGGACGCGCAACGCAACTACCATTGAGCTGCCTGCAAGCCAGCAGACGCCCACGACAACTGAAGCGCCTCTCAATGCCAAGGCTTCAGCAGTCGTCCCAGATACCCAAGCGCA
>CAZSVJ010000034.1:5639-13602 GCA_964610185.1 uncultured Occallatibacter sp.
CTTCAGCAGTCGTCCCAGATACCCAAGCGCAGATCGTTGCCGCGCAGCGGCCGCGCAACTCATCTGCCGGTAAGCCGCCTGCAACCCAGCAGGCGCACGCGGCAACTGAAGTGCCTCTCAATACCCAGACTTCAGCAGTCGTCCCCAATGTTCAGCCGCAGTTCGTTGCCGCGCAATGGACGCAAAATGCATCAACCACTGAGCCGCTTGCAAATCAGCAGAGCATGGCTAATAAAATGCTGTCGAATGCCGATCGCACAGCGGTCGCTTCCGATATTCAGCCGCAGTTCGTTGCTGCGCAAACTACGCAAAGCGCATCTGCGGGTGAGCCGCCTGCAAACCAGCAGGCGCAAATATCAGCTGGAATGCCACTGAATTCCGATCCCTCATTAAGCGCCCCCGGTACCCAACCGCAGTTCGTTGCTGCGCAGCCGCCGCGCGAAGCAGCTGCTACTGAATTGCCTCCGACCCAGCAGGCGCCCATGGCTGCGGCGCCGGTGTTGGATGGGTCGGTTGCTAAAGCGCCACGTGCGGAAATTACCTCGAATGGAACGCAAGTCGTGGACAACCCCACAACGGTGGTTGGACAGATGCTTCAGGCTTCAGTGCAAGCGTCGTTGCGAGATGCTTTTACGGGCAATACAGCGGTGGTGGCAACTGGCGCCACAGGGCCCAATCAGCCAGCCAAGGCGGCGGAGTTGAGACAAGCACCAGGTACAACCGCGCCCAAGAATCCAAGCGTCACGAATGCGACAAATGCGGATATCAATAAGACCGCGTCGGCGGCGGTCGGGGCACACAATGTGTCGTCCGGAAATCAGAACAGCAGGCAATCTCCGCAGAACGCGAGTAGCAGTCCCGACCAGACAGGGTTTGCCGCGGCTCGGGTTGCGGCCAGTAGTTTGCCCCAGGCCCAAGTACAAACGATCGCGACATCCGGGGCTTCCCACGAAGCCGCATCGTCCGCATCCATGCCCGCAGGTTTTGCAGATAGATCGCGCGTTGCCGAGCAAGTGGAAACCTCCGGCATCAGCCAACAGGATATCGGCGAGGGCGCAGTAACGACGGCCATCAACAGCGCGAAGCTTATCCAGGCGCTGGGCCAGACAGAGATGCGTGTCGGAATGCATACGAGCGATTTTGGCGACATCTCGATCCGCACTTCAGTATCCCAACAGCAAATGCAGGCTCAGATATCGGTGGATCACTCCGAGTTGAGCCAGACAATAGCGGCTCATATCTCATCGGTGCAGACAAAGCTTGGAGACGAGCACGGCATTCAAGCATCGATCCAGATCGATAACCAGGGCTCATCGCAATCGAGTGACTCGGAGCAATTTTCACAGAAGCAGCAAAACGCGTTTGCCGGTTCCGCGCGCTCAGCAGACGCCGCGGATCATACCGAGGCCGACATGGGCATAAACCTCGGAATGCTCGTGGCGGCAAGCGAGAATCACCGGCTGGACATTAGAGCCTAAGGCTCAATCACTCTCGAGAAAGGGAGGGCAAATGAACATTCAAGGACTGCACCCCAACATTACCGCGCCAGTGCAGGCACAAACCGCCAGCGCGCCTAAAGCGGCTAGTAGCCCAAGCGGGTCGAGTGGGACAAGCGGGACGAGCGGCACATCGGGCAGCACGTCGAACAGCTCGTCAAGTACTTCGTCGACCAGCCTTCAGGAGACATTTCTGAATCTGCTCGTAACCGAACTGCAGAATCAGGATCCTACCGCTCCTGTCGACCCGACCGAGATGGTTGGCCAACTCGTTTCTCTCAACCAACTCGATCAGCTCATCTCGATCAACTCCACATTGTCGAGCTTGGTCCCATCCACATCGAGTTCCACTGGGACAAGCTCAACCGGAGGGACGGGGACGTCCGGCTCCTCAGGTGGAGCATCACCCCAGGCAGTCTCGGCTGCCGGCGCGTCTGGCCAAACTCAACCGGCCAACAACAGTGTTCCAAGCTCATCGGATCTCATGAACCTGTACGGCAGCTTCGGGACTCCGGCCCCGACTTTAAATCTCACCAACACAGGAGGTATGTAAATGGCATCGTATTCGATTCCACTCTCTGGTCTACAGGCAGAATCTTCATCGCTCAACGTGATTTCAAACAACCTTGCGAACCTCAACACAGACGGCTACAAGAATCAGACCTTGAACTTCGGCGACGTCTTCGCCGCGGCGCAAGGCGGATCGGGGAATGGCGACCCTATACAAATAGGATCGGGTGTGCAGGTCATCGGCACGACTTCGAACTTCTCCAATGGCAACATCGAATCGACCGGAATTGATTCAAACATGGCAATCCAAGGCAACGGAATGTTCGTGGTGCAGTCCGCCAATGGTCAAACAAGCTACACGCGCGACGGTGACTTTACGGTGAATAACTCGGGCCAGCTCGTGACTCCGAGTGGAGACCTTGTTATGGGGTATCCCGCGGTGAATGGGGTAGTTTCAACCTCCGGCACTCTGAGCCCCATCACGGTGGATTCGTCAGGAACGGCCCCCGGCGCTACTTCCACGAGCTTCCAAATGACAACAAATCTCGACTCCAGCGCAACCGTTGGCACCACGTTCAGCACGCCCATCACTGTTTACGACTCGCTCGGGACGGCGCAGACCCTGAATGTTCAGTTTACGAACACGGGTGTGGGCGCCTGGAGCTACGCCATCACGTTGCCGGCGGCCGCAACAGGCGGCACCGGGAGTCCGACGACAATCTCAAGCGGCACGATGACCTTCGATCAATCGGGGAATCTGCTAACGCCGGCCGGCGGATCGATCACCGGCATCAACATCACGGGCCTGGCAGATAACGCAAAGAATATGAGTCTCACCTGGAATCTTGGCGGAACCGGAACCTCAACGATCACGCAGTTGGACTCGGCCAGCGCCACCAGCGCAACCACTCAGAATGGCTACGGAGTCGGAACGCTCACTGGCTTCACGGTTGCCCCGGACGGAACCATCGAAGGTCAGTTCAGCAACGACCAAACTCAAGCGCTGGGACAAGTGGCATTGGCGAGCTTCGGGAACGTCCAAGGACTCACGCAGGCTGATAACGGAGACTACCAAGCCACACCCGCCTCGGGAGCCGCGGTCATTGGACGGGCAGACGCCGGCGGCAACGGTGTCATCGAGGGCTCATCGGTTGAAGAGTCCAACGTGGACCTCTCCGCTGAGTTCTCAAACTTGATCGTCGCGCAGCAAGGTTACGAAGCCAACGCCAAGGCTCTCACGACCTTCGATCAGATTGCTCAGGCGACGATTCAACTCGTCACCGCCTAGCATTGAATAGAAGGGCGAAATTGTTAAGCAACGATTAGAAGCTTCCGCCAGGAGAAAGCGAGTCCTGGCGGGAGCACTGCGCCGCGCTTTTATTCTCATGACTATCTCACCTGGTTCAGGTGCCGGCATGGTAGGCAATATTTGCCTGCAAAATACTGTTGATGAATAACTTATAGAACAAGAACACCCTCCAGGGTGACGGCTGTATGCCGCCTCAAATTCCGGCCCTCCAATTGCATTGACCTTTGTGCATTCGCTCCTTTCATCGTGTTCAGGATCCGCCACGCGTCCAGCTTGGCCGGGTCGTGGAGAAACGATTGGGGCGCAAGCGCGCGAGGTCCGATGAGTACCACAGTCCTTAATCCCGAGCCAAATTTTGAAGAGCCGCTCCGCTCGACCCCGGTGGCGCGCGAAAAGGATCTCCTCGACACCATGCCGTGGCTGCCCTGCAGGCTAAGCCTCGAAATACCCGTGGTTCGATTTACAATTGGCGACCTTCTCACTCTTACCAAAGGCTCGATCGTTGAGACCGCCTATCACCATACCAGCGATGTTCCGCTGCGTGTCAATCAACTTCTTCTCGGTTGGACTGAATTCGACGTCATCGGAGATCATCTCGCGGTGCGCATAACGGAACAAGCATGACGGCGCAAAATCGAAATCACAATCCGCCGCTGATTGGCCCGCGTTGGCAGGAGTTCTGCCTTACGCCCGTGCCGGCGGCTCGTGAAGCATCGTTTCATGCTTCGCTCCGGGATTGTGCGATCGATTATGTGAAGCTACCTGAACCGGAGCCGCAAAAATCCGTTTCCATTCAACCTCGTGCGAGCGAGCAGCAACAGCCTCCTTCCAATCCGCGCGGCCGGTCATTGCCCCGATCATGGCCCCGCTTATGGCCATCGTCGCGGGCGAAAAACACCGTGCCTTCGAAGAAGCAGTTGCAAGTGGTTAAACCGGCCGCGATCGAGCCGAGCGCGCCAAACCTCTCGCAGGCGGGCCAACAGCAGCGGACTGGTTCGCGCGTTCTGGCCCACCTCTGGTCGTGGCTCCACGCGAAATACACGCTGTCTTCAACCAAGCGGTTGCGCGTAATGGAAATGGTCCCTCTCGGCGAAAAGAGATTCCTGGCTGTGGTCAGCGTTGAAGGCCGCGAATTCCTGATTGGAGGAGGAGCGTCAGGGGTGTCGGTGGTCACGCAGCTTGAGGGCGCGCTCGAAACTGCCGCTGCTCCTCGCGCTGAGTTTGCCTTGCAGGGGAAGTCCGCATGAATCTCAACCGCGCATGCCGCGGGGTAACGGCGATCGCATCGATTGCGATCGCGCTCACTGCTTCGGCAGCAGGTCAGGGACGCTTCCCGGCGATTTCCGCCAACATCGTCGACCCCGGCAGTTCGGTGAATCGGCCCGATCGCAGTCTGTCAGCGGATGGCGCTGGATCTTCTTCGAGTATCGAAGGCTCCGCAAACCCATCTACCGCTTCCCCGTCCGGGATTGGCGGCGGCCTGCAAATTACCGGGGCGCCCAGCAACTCCGTGCCTTGGTCCATCGTTATTCTGCTCACCGGGCTCACGCTGATTCCTTCAGTCCTGGTGTGCATGACGCCGTTCGCGCGGCTACTAATTGTATTTCACTTTCTGCGCCAAGCTCTGGGGCTCCAAACCACACCCTCAAATCAGACGCTCATCGGACTCTCGATGATTTTGACCTTCTTCATCATGCAACCCGTCGCAAACAGGATTTATTCAGACTCCTTTGTTCCGATGCAAGGAGGACAGATCACGGCCATCGATGCGCTCACTCGCGCGGAGGGCCCCATTCGCGAGTTCATGAGCCGCTATGTCCGCGAGAAGGACGTCTCCCTCTTCATCGAACTGGCAAAGGAACCTCGCCCCGCTTCGCCCAGCGACGTGTCGATGCGTGTGCTTCTGCCGGCCTACATTTTGTCTGAACTGAAAGCCGGCTTTCAGATTGGAACCGTGCTGTTTCTTCCATTCTTGATCGTGGACATGGTGGTGGCGTCGATCACCACATCCGTTGGCATGTTTCAACTGCCGCCGGTGGTCATTTCAACACCGCTCAAGCTGCTTCTATTCCTGATCGTAGACGGCTGGCATCTCTTGATCGGATCTCTCATGAGGAGTTTTCAATAGCGCCATGAATGTAGACAGTGTTGTATTGCTCGGTCGAATGATGCTGCAGGAAGTGATCATCCTGGTTGGCCCGATATTGCTTGTAGCAATCGTCGTCAGCCTGATCGTGAACATCCTTCAAACGCTGACTTCGCTGCAGGACAACACAATTTCCACGGTGGCGCGCCTGTTCTGCACGGGAGCAGCGCTGTTCTTCATGATGCCGTGGATGTGGCGTCACCTTTCGCTTTACACGCTTGCATTGTTTTCCGACTTCAAGGTGTTCCTGGGATGATTGAGATACCCCTACTCACGATCATCAGCGGCCTGCTGACCATTAGCGTCCGGCTCACCGGGCTGATGCTTTTCGCGCCTTGGTTTGGCAGTACGGTCATTCCTGTGCGGATCAAAGCCGGGTTGGTCCTGGCTCTGACGCTACTTCTGTTTCCCAGCGTCGGACAGGGAATCGGCGCTTATCCAATGGCCCAATGGCCCATCGTGGTTATCACGGAGTTCATCATCGGCGTGGGGATGGGCCTGGCAACCAATGTCGCCTTCGAAGGCGCTCAGTTGGCGGGAGAGATCCTTGGCATTCAAATGGGCTACTCCCTGGTGACGATTATCGATCCGATGTCTCAGGCGGAGTCGAAGGTGATTCCGATTTTTTATCAGTCCATGGTCGTCTTGCTCTTTCTCTGCATGGATGTTCACTACTGGCTTCTGAAAGCGATCGGGAAAAGCTTTTTGTATCTGCCGCCAGGCACCATGCACTTGAGCGGCTTGTTTGCCTGGACAATTGTCGCGACCGGCGGCACCATTTTCGGGTTGGGTGTTCAGATTGCCGCGCCGGTCTTATCGGCCACTCTGGTCACCGATGTATTGCTCGGACTGCTGGGCAAGGCATCCCCGCAAATGCCGTTGATGGTGCTTGGGCCGGCAATCAAAAGCATTCTGGGAATCTTGATACTGATTGCCACTCTCAAGTTCTGGCCGGACCTCTACCATCACCTTTTTGTTGATTCCGTAACCGCGGGCGAACGCATACTTCACCTGGCACGATAGGGCTAAATGGCTGACTCGAACAAAACCGAAAAGGCAACGCCGCGACACCGGCAAAAGGCGCGCGAGCAAGGCCGCGTGACGCGTTCGCGCGAGCTGACCAGTGCCCTGAGCCTGTTTGCGGTGGGCGGTGTGCTGTGCCTCTTGGTCCGCCAGGGAGCGGCGCATTGGACCGACTTTTTCCGTGAAACGCTTGAGTCAGCCAACAGCGACACGATCGAGACAAATGGGCCGCTGCTCTTCTGGACGAGCGTGGAAGCTATGCGCTGGATCGTCCCGATTCTGGCGTCCGGATTCGTGGTTTCACTGCTCGCCGGCTTGGCGCAAGGCGGATTCGTCGTCGCGCCGGAGGCGCTTGCGCCCAACTTCGAGCGGCTCAGCCCTGCCGGAAAAATGCAACAGATTTTCTCCCCCGCCGGGCTCAGCAACATCCTCAAGAGTCTCATTCCGTTCTCCGCGATAGTCTGGGCCGGCGTTGCTTGCCTTGTCAGCCATTGGGGAGAGATTCTTGGCAGCTCTTACGCCGAGCCGCGCGCGTTTATCAGTCTTGTCGGGACAATTCTATTGGAACTCTGCTGGAAGTCCGGTCTGATCCTCCTCGTTTGGTCCGGTGTGGACTACATGCTCCAGCACCTGAAGAACGAAGGCGACCTGAAGATGAGCCGTCAGGAAATCCGGGAGGAAATGAAGGAGACAGACGGCAACCCCGCAAGCAAGGCAAGAATCCGGAAGTTGCAGCGTCAGGCTCGCCGCAAGAGGATGATCAAGGCCGCGGAAACAGCGACCGTCGTCATCACCAACCCCACCCACTACGCGGTCGCGCTCAAGTTCGAGTTGAACATGGCCGCCCCCATTGTTGTGGCCAAGGGGCTCGATCTGCTGGCTGCGCAGATTAAAGAAATTGCCAGAGACCGCGGCATTCCAATCATGGAGAACCGGCCTCTCGCGCAGGCGCTCTACAGAGGCGCGGAAGTCGGAGATGCAATCCCCTCCGCGCTGTACCACGCTGTTGCTGAAATCCTTGTCCTGGTCTTCAAGTCTCAGGACGAAGTGAAACGCCGCGAGGCTCAAAGAAGAGCCTCTGCCAACCTGTCGAGAGGAACGATACTGCCGTGACCAAGAAGAAGGGACTCCTCAGCACGCTACGCGCATCCTCCGATTGGTTCATTCCGACCGGCGCGGTCGCCTTGGTATTCGTAATGTTGGTGCCGATGCCGGGCTTCATGCTCGACCTGCTGCTTACCCTCAGCATTACTGCGTCCGTGCTTGTGCTCTTGACCGCAATTCAAATTCAGCGCCCGGTGCAGTTCTCGGTGTTTCCAAGCGTCATTCTCCTATTGACGCTGATGCGGCTGTCAGCGCATCTAAGCTCTCGACTGTCTCGCATACCGGCCGCTTCGCGCTGTCGAGTGCACCTTCGAGTCGCGTCGGAGGGTGTTTTCAACGGCGTTGTGCGCATCGAACGGTCGCGAGAGCGCAGCG
>CAZSVJ010000034.1:13612-18204 GCA_964610185.1 uncultured Occallatibacter sp.
GCGGATTCTGCTCCACGGAAACGAGGGCTCATCGGCGGCGGGAAAGGTGATCGAGGCATTCGGACAGTTTGTAGTGGGCGGAAATTACATTGTCGGCTTTGTAATTTTTCTCGCCCTCATCGCCATCCAGTATCTGGTGGTGAGCCACGGCGCCGTGCGCACTGCCGAGGTCACAGCGCGATTCACCCTCGACGCCATGCCTGGAAAGCAGATGGCCATCGATTCCGATTTGAATACCGGGCTTATCAACTCCGACCAGGCGAGAGAACGCCGGGAGATGGTGGCGCGCGAGGCGGAGTTTTGCGGCTCCATGGACGGCGCGGCCCGCTTTAGTCAACGAGATTCGCTGGCCACCATTCTCATCATGGCCATCAACATCGTCGCAGGCTTCCTGATCGGCGTATTCCAACAGGGTGTTCCGTTCCAGCAGGCTTTGAAGACCTACACCATTCTCACCGTAGGCGACGGGTTGGTCACGATCATTCCTTCACTGCTGGTCTCGGTTGCCGGCGGCATCGTCGTTACGCGGGCCGGATCGGACTTTTCGCTGGGCAGCGACATCGGCAAGCAGATGTTCAGGACCTCGCGTCCGCTATGGATTGTGAGCGGAGTCCTGCTGACATTGGCCATGATTCCCGGCATGCCGAAGATATCGTTTATAGCGCTGGGCGGCGTCTTGATGTTCGCGGCCTGGAAGATGAAGCCGGCCGCGCTGGAAGCGGCCGTCAGCGCAAAAGGCACGGCAGGGAAGGGCGCTGCCGGAGCGCCCGCGGTCGATCCCATGGATGCGGTGCTTAAGCTCGACGAACTTATGCTCGAAGTGGGCGTAGGCCTTGTACCGCTTGTGGATGCCAAGCAGGGTGGGCAGCTGCTTTCAAGAGTGAAATCGCTCCGCAAAAGTCTCGCGCAGCAACTGGGATTTCTGGCTCCGTCAATTCATATCACCGACAACTTATCCCTCAAGGAAAGAGAGTATGTCGTCTATCTTCGCGGCGTTGAGATTGCGCGCTGGGAACTTCGGCGCGACCGATTGCTTGCTGTACACTCAAATCCCAAGCCTGGAGATATTCAGGGGCAGGAGACGCGTGAACCTGCGTTCAATTCACCGGCGAAGTGGATTACGCCCGATCTTCAGGCCCAGGCTATCGCCGCTGGATATGCAGTCGTGGACCATACGTCCGTGCTGGCAGCTCATCTTACCGAAATCATCAAGCAAAATGCGCACGACTTGCTCACCCGCCAGGAGGCCAAGCGCCTCATCGATCGCCTGGCTGACTCGCATCCGAAGCTAGTCGAAGAGTTGATTCCCAAACTGATGAGCCTCGGTGAAGTGCAAAAGGTGCTTCAACAGTTGCTCAGAGAGCAAGTGTCCATTCGCGATCTGGGGACAATTCTCGAAGTGCTGGTCGAGATGGCGGCGGTCAACAAGAACCCTGTGGCCCTGGTCGAAGCAAGCAGACACGCGCTTGGACGCGCTCTTGTTCGTCCGCTGCTTGACGATCTCGGCCAGCTTAAGGTGGTCACGCTGCATAACTCTCTTGAGGAAGAATGCTCGCGCTCTTCCAATCAGCAACCACAGATCGTTCCCGCAGGCGGAGCGTTGCAGGTCTCCGTGGTGCACAGGGTGCTGGATGGCCTGCGGGTCATGCTCGGCGACCAGGTAACGGCCGCGCCGCCAGTGCTGCTCTGTTCTTCTCCGGGCCGCTTCTACCTGAGGCGGATGCTGGAGCCATTTATTCCAAAGATCGTCGTGATTTCGCCGTCCGAAATACCTCCCATGACGCCGGTGCTTTCGCTAGGTTCGGTTCGATGAAAAATGTTGGTTCTCACATGTTCCAAGAGGTGAAGAAATGACGCCAGCCGAAGTGGCATACAAATCAAGCGTGGCGGCAGTTGAGGATCCGAACGATCTCGTGATGCAGGAATTGTCACAGGTCTACTACATTGCCGCCCGCATTCGCGAACGGCTTCCCCGCCAGGTTGAAATGGAGGATCTTGTGAACGCGGGCGTGATCGGCCTGCTCGAAGCGAGCCGGAGCTTCGACACTTCAAAGAACATCCAGTTCAAGGCCTTTGCGAAGTTTCGAATTCGAGGCGCAATTCTAGACAGCCTGCGCGAAGCTGACTGGGGGTCGCGCTCGTTGCGCAGACGCGGACGCGAGATAGCCGACGCAACCGCGCGGCTCGAAGCCAAGCTCAGGCGTCATCCGGCGGAGTCGGAGATCGCGCAGGAAATGGGCATCGAGATCGGTCAACTGCAAAAGATCGTTGCGCAGATCGACGGTCTTTTTGTGGTGGGCCAGCAAACCGCCGTTTCAAATGATCGATCGACGCTGCTCGATGTGATTGAATCCGCGCCCGACCTGGACGACCCAAACCCGTTCGATCTCTGCCTGCGGGGCGAAATGAGGGCTCATTTGGCCGAGGCGATTGCAAAACTCAGCCAGAGGGAACAACTGATTCTTTCTCTTTACTATCGCGAAGAGCTCACCATGAAGGAAATTTCGGAGGTGGTGGGAGTCGCGCTTTCGCGTGTCTACCAAATACTGCAGGCGACCTTAAAAAAGCTCAGAGAGCTGCTTGCGCACCTACAGCAGGAGCCATCGGCAGGTTACGCATCGAAGGGAGGATCCATTGAGCGCGCTTAGTCAGGACAATCCAGAGCAAACCGTCAAAGTATCTCAGCAGAAGGGGTCACAGAGCGCGGACGGCCAGGCGCGTTCGGTCCGGCCCTGCAACTTCAGATCGGCGGGAAGAATGTCGAACGAGAATATGCGGGCTCTGACCGCGATTCACGAGACATTTGCACGCCACCTGGCAGTTACGCTGGACGATTACCTGGGGACGGTAATGGAGGTGAAACTGAAGGGGCTCGATCAGATTCCCATACTCGAGCACATTGCAAGCATCCCTCCACTGAGCTATATCGTTCCATTTTTCCTTCGCGCGGTTCCATGCACCATCTTTGTGGAATGCGATCTGAACGTCGTGTTTCCAATTATCGAGCGGCTTCTCGGCGGGGTGGGCGGCCCTGTAAACGGTGTGCGCGAGCTTTCGGAGATCGAAGAAGAGATCATGCAAGGCGTCACGTCGTTGATCGCGCGAAAAGCGGAGCAGGCATGGCATATTCCCAACATGGCACTAGAGCAAGGGCGGCGAATCAAATCGTCGCTCATGGGCCAGAATTGCACGCCCACGGAAAAAGTCTCAATACTCAAGTTCACCATCGAGATGGCAGGAACCACAGGTTCGCTTCAATTAATACTTCCAGCTTCGTTCTCCAATCTTCTAATGAAAAAGATTCGCGGGGATCAGCCGGAAGCGAAAAGCAGATTGCGTTTTTTTCCATTGCCAAGTATTCGCGAGCGGATTTTGGATTGCGATGTCGTTGTTGCGGCCGGTCTCTTCCCATTAAGGGTTCCAGTGCGAGACCTGGTCGCGCTTCAAGCAGGGAACGTCCTGAAACTCCGAGCGCCAGTTGGAGCGCCCGCGGCATTGAGCATCGAGGGGCGAGAAATATTTGAGGCATTGCCGGTCCGGAACGGATCGCAAAAAGCGGCTCAACTCGGTCGCCGAACGCAACGGACAAATTGGGAAGGAGAATAGAAATGGCGGACAACCAGAAGGAAAACGATGCGATCGAGGCGGAGGGCCCTAATACGGATCCCGTCAATTTGAAACTCGTCATGGACGTCGAATTGAATGTTTCGCTTCGATTCGGCCAGCGTCAAATGCCGCTCCGCGAGGTGCTGGAACTGGCCAGCGGTTCGGTTATTGAGTTGGACCGCCAAGTGGACGAACCTGTCGAGCTGCTGCTTGATGGCAAGGTGATTGCCCGCGGTGAAGCCGTGATCGTTGACGGCAACTACGGATTGCGGGTCACGGAAATCCCGGAACCAATGGCATCCCACTTTATTCATTGATCGCCGAAGGAGTGGAATACGATGAAACTCTCGTTGCGCGGAATCTTGTCGGGCGCCGACCGGGAAGGGAAACAAATCGCGTGCGCGCTTCGGGAATGCCCGAACACGCTGCTGATGCGAATCGTGACTCAGGGCAACACTGGAATTCGCGTGGATCAGGATTGGTACTGTAGCGTCGGTTGCTTTGCTGAAGCCGCATTCAACCGGTTCACAGCAATCTCAGCGGGGCGCGTTGTGGAGATGCCGCATAGTCCTCGATTGACGATCGGACTGGCGATGCTCACCAAAGGTTTCCTGACCGAAGAGCAGCTTCGCTTTGCGACGTCTCAGTGCAGAGTGCGAGGTGAGGAACTGGAGAACGTGCTCGTTCAGCTTGGCCTTGCCAACGAATGGCAACTGACAGCGGCCAGAGCGGCGCAGTGGGGTGTTCCAGTACTCGGAAAGGACCGCGTCTGCCAACCGGTGGAGTCGGATATTCCGGTCGCACTTCTGCGCGCATATTCGGCGGCGCCATTGCACTATTCCCCCGCGGCAAAACGATTGGTCCTGGGTTTCGTGTATCGAGTCGAACATTGCCTTCTTGATTCGCTGGAAGCAATCACCGGTTGCAGGGCGGAGCCGTGCTTCATCACGCCGACCGAGTTCGCCGAGCAAATGGCGCGGCTGACC
>CAZSVJ010000034.1:18214-18486 GCA_964610185.1 uncultured Occallatibacter sp.
GCGGTGGAAGTCTCCGCGCGAGAAGCGAAATTTGCGTGTTCGCGAAACCTGGCATGGATCAGAATGACGGGCAAACGGCGCACGGTCGACGTGCTCTATCGGGGGAAAATCGAATCGGGGTTTGAAAGAACTGAAAATTCTTTTCTCTTGGAGGATAGAATTGGCTCTCGGGGTTAGACAAATCCGCGAGACTTGCCGATGAATGTTGCAGAAGGTGGCCCGATGCCCATCAGTGAACATTCTCAGAGCTTAACGAGTCTCAGGCAGGTTGT
>CAZSVJ010000035.1:0-18377 GCA_964610185.1 uncultured Occallatibacter sp.
AATACAACCGCGGAAGGCCGGAAGCAGAACCGGCGCGTGGAAGTGCAGTTGCTTTCGAATATGACCGATCAGGGTGGAACGCAGACTGCGTCGAACTCGGACGCGGTACGGTAACGGCTGCGGCAGGATGTTCAATTGAAGCTGCCGCCTCTAACTTGCCGTTATATCTTGAATGCATTCCGAGCGCTCTCCCGCTTTCAGGCGCGAGGCGCTCGGAGTGTAGTTGCGACTCCCAGCACGATCCCCGACATTGCTTTGTCATCGTTCCAACCCGCAGATTGATTCGATCGGACCACAGATCTGCCAAAAACCTCACTCAATGAGGTCTCAATGCAGTGCGCCTGTTATGCAAGTCGACATGAATACTTTGTCTCGAATCGACCAACAATAAGGAGGAAAGCAGATGCAGAGCGACATGAACTCCGGTATTTTTGGTTTTGGTGTTCCCTTTCCTAGCTCCGGTCTTGGCGGAAGGACGGTTACGGTGGAGGCGGAGCAATCGTTTTTCACACAAGGAGACCCTGCGGATTCGGTTCTTTATCTTCAACGGGGCCGCGCAAAACTCAGTGTTGTTTCGGAAAGCGGGAAGCAGGCCACGATCATGCTTATCTCCCCTGGCGACCTTTTCGGAGAGGAGTCGCTCGGAGCAGTAGTGGGCCGGCGGATGTCAACGGTGATTGCTCTGAATACCTGCACTGCCGTCAAAATCCAACGGGAAGAGATGATTCGGTTTATGCATGAGGATCATGATTTCTGCGACCAGTTTCTGTCGTATCTGCTTGCCCGTAGCTCGCGCCGGCAAGCCGATCTTGTGGATCAGATATTCAATGGAAGCGAGAAGCGTCTGGCACGAACACTCCTTATGCTGGCGGAGACGGTCAAAGCGGACAAACCGCGGACATCCATCCCTCCGATTACGCAGGAGACGCTCGCGGAGATGATCGGAACCACGCGATCCAGAGTCAGCTTCTTCATGAATAGGTTTCGGAGTCTGGGCCTTATCGAATACAAGGGCCGAATCACAGTGCATAAGCCGCGACTGCGGGCAGTCCTGCTCAACCAGCCGCCGGATTTCAACTCGGAAATGCGGGCGGTTGCATGCGCTTCGTGATCCAGGAAGCCTTCAGGCCGACAAGGGGCAAGAAGGCCTATGCGGAAGGGTATCGGCCTTCTTGTCGGTAGAAACCCGGTGTTGCCTGTCGATGCTGGATCAACAAAATCGTTGTCAAGAGTTGGTGGCTGAAAGCTGCTTCACGTGCTCGGCGCGGACATCGGTTGCGCTGAAGAGGCGAAGAAATGGAGCGCCTGCCGCTGCGGCTTCGACGGCGGGGCGGCCGTTGGCTTCTTCGCGCTCGACGATGCAGACGACGGCAACCACGGTCATGCCGACTTCGCGAGCGGCTTCGATGGCGTTGATGGTGGAGGCGCCTGTGGTGCAGACGTCGTCCACGACGACGACGCGAGCGCCTTCGCGGCAGAAGCCTTCGATGCGCCGGCCGGTTCCGTGTTCTTTTTCGGCTTTGCGGACGAGGAAGCCGTGAAGCAAGTGCGCGGCGGGGTTCGATTGTGCTCGCCAGGCACTGGCTGTGGCCACATTGGAAACGATAGGGTCTGCGCCCAGGGTGAGGCCGCCGACAGCGTCAGCTTTTATACCATTTCCATTGAGAAGATCGAGAATCGCTTCACCGGTGAGGCGGCCGCCTTCCGCGTGGAGGGTGGTTGTGCGGCAGTCGATGTAGTAGTCGCTTGTTCCACCGGAAGAAAGCTTGAACTGGCCGAGGCGAAAGCTGGTGCGGGCAAGGAGGGTAAGCAGTTGCTGGGCGTGCATTGGGGTACTGGTGCGCGAGGTCGTCATTACAGAAGATTGTAAAGCGAGAGGCTGGGCGGGATGTAGGGATCAGCGAGGCGCATCTATGAGTTGGCGGCAGTTGCCTGAGCGGAAGACCAACTGACTGTCGGCTCTCCCGCTCACAACTAATGGATCACAACGGGCGTTCGGTGTTTGCACCCGCAGGAGCGGCGCAGGACAATCTCTACCGGCAAAACAATTCTGTTTCCCGTCTTCGGCGACTCTCCGCGCGTGATGCGATCGAACAGCAAATTTGTTGCGACACGGCCCATCTCCTGGGCAGGCTGGCGAACGACGGTCAGTGGCGGAGAAGTTAGGTCCGCCAGGTCGAAGTCGTCAAAACCGGCCAAGGCAAGATCGTTTGGCATCTTCACTCCCAGGTGCAGAAGGGCGGCAAGGACGTTGCGCGTTGCCAGTGTGTTCGATGTGAAGAAGGCCGTGGACGCGTTTGCACCCTGCAGCTTGTCTTCCACTGCGCGCAGGGTGTCTTCCAGTGAGGCGCAACCGAAGAACGCATCCTCTTTGAGCCCGGCATCGTGCATGGCGCGGCGATAGCCGAGAAATCGGGTGTTCATGGTATACAGGCTTCGGCTCAGTCCGATAAAGCTGATGCGCTTGTGTCCATGCCCGATGAGATGCTCGACAATTCGGCGCGAACCCGCGGTGTTCTGCACCAGCACACAATCCAGTGCCGGGTCGGAGACGGGGCGGTCAAAGAACACAACGGGAGTCTTGCCAAACAGGGCCTTATTGAGGTGCGACTCACGGAATCTGGCGGGAATCACCACCAAGCCATCCACGTGGCGCTGCAACATCTGCTCCGCCTCAAGAAACTCCGTTTGCGGATCTTCGTTGGAGGTGGTGATGATGACCGAGTATCCGTGCTCCTTGGCGACAGTAGTGACCGCGTGCGCGCAATTGGCAAAGAATGGATCGTAGAGGTAAGGAATAATGAGGCCAATGGTCCGGCTTCGGTGACCGCGAAACGCGCGAGCGAGCTCATTGGGGCGATACTGCAATTGGGCAACCGCGGTTTGCACGCGCCGGGCTGTCTCCGCTGAGACAGGAACAGTCCCGCTGAGAACGCGTGAAACAGTCATGGTGCCGACGCCAGCCAACCGGGCTACGTCTTTCATGGTCGGTTTTTGATGCATCGGCCTTGCTCCATCTCCTCGTTTCGTTCAGCCGGTCGATCCGTTCCGCGAATGGGGCCGCATTGAAATCGGATCGGGCACACTCAATTCCGCGCTCGTATCAACGTGGATGTAAGTTGAATTCTTCGACCCATGGTACTACCAAGGAGCAGGCTCAAGATACGGCATTTTTCAGTCTCCGCTGTCGTTTTCTCAATCGGTGCGCTCTCCGCTCTCAACCAGGCGCCGACGACGCCACGGTCTCGGTTGAATCGGCCTTTTCAATTCGGATTGGTAGCGATATCATGGACTGCGGCGCGGCGGGCCAGCCCGCTCAGGGTCGAAGTATCGCTTCCTTCTCCCATGGCGCGGCCTGGCGACGATGAAGCAGCGAAATGTGCACCTGTGGTCGCGATGTATTTGGGAAAAGCACACTCCGGCGAATATATCAAACGTGTCAAAAAGTGTGACGGGGGACAGCTCATGCGCGGACGCCTATTGCTTTTCTTTGCGGCATCGCTTATACCCCTGCAGCTTCAGGCAAAGGTGGTTGTACTTTGGCAGCCAGGATTTCCTACCGTGGCCAGCCAGCCGACTGATCGAACGAGCCTTGATAAGGCGCTCGAGGGCTTGGAGCCTGTATTTGAGGATGAGGCAACTCTTGCCGCCCCCGATGCGCTGGCCACTGCCGATTTGCTTGTGTTGCCCTATGGTTCGGCTGCACCGGTCGCGGAGTGGAAGAGTATTGAGCGCTACCTGGACGCGGGCGGAAATCTGCTGGTGATCGGCGGCCAGCCGCTGCGCGAGCCCGTGAACCTGGTGAATGGGCACTATGTGGTGGCCGCGCCCCAGGACACCTACTCCCGCGCTCTTGGATTTCGACACACCTACGAAGTGCCGGTCGGCAAAGATGCGGCGTTTCACTGGCGGCAAGGCTATGCGTGGCTGCCTGCTCTTGAGGTCCGGGCGCAACGATTTTTCGCCGTCGAAGGCCGCCTAAATGGATTGGGCTACATGGCCGATTCCGCGGGCGAATTGGTTGCGGCTCCTGTGATTGTCGCGGACCACCTGGGCGGAGGCCAGGAAAACAGGATGCTTGGCAGTCGCGTTGTTGCCCTCGACTTTGATCCCCAGCCTGGTTACTGGCAGAGCGGCGACGGCATCGCGCTCGTGAGGCAGGCCGCCGAATACGGCCGCCAAGGCGCGATCAACTTTACCGTGGAGACGCTTTTCTCCGCCATCCGTCCCGGCGAGCCGCCCCAAATCACCGTGCACCTGCGCATCCCGCGCCAGCAGAAGCCCGGCGCCGCTCTAAATGGCGAGGTTCAACTGCAGCTCCTGTCGGAGAAGGATGTGATCGCAACGGCCACGCTTCCCGTCACCGGCGAAGGCCGCGCGGACCTGGACGCGCCCTTCCATCAACCGCTGCCGGCTGGATTCTACAGGATCTCCGCCGTCTACAGTGAAGGCGGGCATGCCCGCGAATTCTATCAAAACGGATTCCTGGTGACGGATCGAAGCGCGCTAACCTCTGGCCCCGCTCTGAGCGCTCATGGCGACTTTCTTTCGCTGGGCGGCAAGCCCTTCTTACCGGTTGGGACCAACTACTTCACCACGGAAGAGAACGGCTGGGATTTCTCCGGCCCGAGGAACGCGTGGGTATGGGACAGAGACTTTGCGCAGATGGCTGCCCACGGCGTCAGCTTCGTTCGTACCGGCGTTTGGATGCCAAACGGAAAGTTTATCGAGAGCGGTACCGGCGGCGCGAACGAGCGATTCCTTCGCAACCTTGAAGCATTTCTCGATTGCGCGCAGCGCCATAACGTCGCAATCAACTTCACCTTCTTTGCATTCTCTCCGCAATCGGGAGCCTATCCGCGAGCGCAGGATGCCGCTGTTACTCCGCCGAATCCATACACCGATCCTGGCTCCGTAGATGCGGAACAGGCCTATGTCCGCTCTGTGGTGGAGCGATTCAAAGATGTTCCCTGGCTCTCGTGGGACCTGATCAACGAACCTAGCTTCTCCAATTCCCGGCAAATCTTTCATGGAAACTATCCCAACGGCGATCCGACCGAGATAGCCGCATGGCATAAGTGGCTAAGTCAAAAGTATGGCAATCTTTCCGCGCTGGGCGACGCGTGGCGCGTGCCGGCTGAGGACCTGGCCAGCTTCGACTCCGTTCCATTGCCATCGATTGGCGATCTTCGCTACGGGCGATATGGGAATCCAAACCAGGTCCGCGCCCTCGACTACAATTTGTTCGCGCAGGATATGTTTATCGCCTGGGTCAAGTCCATGGTCTCGACCATCCGGTCGTCGGGAAGCAATCAGTTAATTGACGTGGGACAGGACGAAGGCGGAGTGACAGACCGCGTGCTGAATCAGTTTTACGGCGGCGCGGGCGTGTCGTTCACCACCGACCACACCTACTGGCAAGACGATGCGCTGCTGTGGGACTCGGTGGTGGCTAAGCGGCCGGGAGTGCCCAATATCACAGGCGAAACCGGATACCAGCCGGCCTGGGCTCCCGACGGAAGCTGGCGCTACGATGAGTTCACCGGCCTGGGCCTGACAGAGCGAAAGTGGGCGCTGGGCTTTGCCGCCGGAACCAGCGGCGCAATGCAATGGGACTGGGCGCGCGAACCCGATTTCGGCATGCTGCGCAGCGACGGCTCGGCGAAGGCTTGGGAAGACATGATGCGCGACCTGGGCAAATTTGCGCGCGATGCGGCTCCCTTTGCCGATGGCCTTATCGAGCCGGATGTCGCCATTCTGCTGCCGCAGTCTTTCCAGTTGTCGGTCGCGAATTCGTTGGCCGTGGAAGCGCAGCAAACCGCCGTGCGGGCTCTCTATAACTACGCTCATGGTCAGGCCTATGCTGTCGGCGAATACCAGACGGAACTGCTTGGCTCGCCAAAGCTTATCCTTCTACCGTCGCCTTTCGGACTTACAGATGAGGCCTGGCAGGCGATAGAGCAAAGGGTGCAGGCTGGCGCTGTCCTGCTTGTTTCTGGTCCGTTCGGTGAGGATGCTCATCTTCATTCAACCGGCAGGCAAGATTCTGTCGGGCTCTCTTATATCACCGGGCCTCTAACTCTGCGCGATAACTTCTTCCATTTCCCTGGAGGGGAAGAAACCATCGAGTATTCTGGCTTGAAGACCACGGTCCTGAGCAGGGCCATCCTGCCCAGTGGGGAAGATTGGGTCGAAAAGTCTGTAGGCAAGGGCAAGATTCTCTTCGCGGCGCTTCCGCTGGAGTTGAACGGCAATTTGCAGGCCGTGGCCGATGTATACAGCTTCGCGCTGAAGGCTGCCAACATCGTTCCGGTCTACTCGACGACGCTGACTGACCCTGGGATTCTTATTTGCCCGACGCAGTTTCCCAAGGCGACATTGTATGTGCTCACTTCGGAGTCGAACCGGACCTACTTTTCATTTCAAGACCTGCGCAGCGGCAGAACGTTCTCCGGTACGCTGCCGAGCGGGCGGGCCGCATTGCTGCTGGTTGGCACAGATGGGAAGCTGCTCGCCAGCTATCATTGGCCCGATCGATGAATCAGGCCTTCCGGTCTTCCGGGCCTCAGTTCGGATCGCCCGCCAGGTCTTATTGGTAGTGCGTCAATCGGCGTGTATGGCTGTGGAGGCGGAGTATTCGGGTCGACCATGAGCGCCATTCGATTCATTGAGCCACGCCACTGCGGCGCCCACGAGAGGCGCTTGATCCTTCAGCTCGGAGAGTGCCAGGGGCAGATCGAGACCTTCCAATTGGCTCTGGGCGGCGGGTAGGAATAAGTGCGCGGAGCGAGAGATGCCCCCGCCCAGCACGACTACTTGCGGGGCGAACTCGGAAAGAGCCATGCGCAGCGCCAAGCCGAGATGGCGGCCGAATTCGGCAAAAACCGCGACCGCGTCCGGATCCTCCGCCGCTGCCGCTGCAATCCTGGCTACATCCGGGAGCACTCCGGTACGGCGCTTATAGTTGAACTGGATTGCCTTGGTAGAGAGCGAGTCCTCCACAATTCCGCCTTCATACGGAAGGTTCCAAATCTCTCCGCCGGGGGCGACGCCGTGGCCTTCGGTTACCAGTTGGCCATCCACGGCAAATGCGGAGCCGATCCCGGTTCCCAAAGTGATGCCGACGGCGCGGGAAACGCCGCGGGCCGCCCCGGCGGCTATTTCGCCCAGCAGGAAGGCGGCCGAATCGAGAAGGAAGCGCACCTGGGTGGCTTGCCATCCGAAACACTCGGCCAACGGTTGGCGCAGGTTTACGCCGTAAAGGTAAGGCAGCTTGTGGCGCATGTGGCTTACGCCGGCCGCGAAATCGAATGGACCGGGCACAGCAAGCTCCGCGCCTGAAACGCCGTCAAAGCCGGCCGATGCCTCAGCTCCGAGAGAACAAAGCAGACTGACGAAGGCTTCGCTGGATTGCTCGGCAGGGTGCGGCGCACTGGCCACGGGGCCAAGCCGATAAGCGTCCTGCAAGCAAACGGTAGCCGAGACATGGCTACCTCCAACATCGTACGTGAGAACGGACTTTCCCAAGCTCGCGACCATCAAGAGTACCGAAAGGTAACGATATCATCTATAGCATACTTAATCCAGCTTCCGCAGCTTGAACGGCAAGACTTTATTTTCAGCGACGTGGTTACCGAAGTCTCCATTAAAGGTCTGCAATTTTGATGTGGGCTGGAGAATTGCGGAACAAACGATCTCCTCCGGGCCATCTCCATTGACGTCCAGAATCTGCTCAAAATGACTTGCAAGAATCCCAATGCGGAAGCTGGGCTAGATGAATTCAATTCAAGCGTGACGATGAAGAGGCCGGAATCAAGGGAGCCGGTCTTCTGCTCCCTGATCCGTGTTGCTCGCGTTACATCTTTTCTAGGTGCCGGAAGCCGCTGGTGCCGAGGAGCATTATGGAAAAGAGGAGGAGGTTGTAAGAGGCGTGGACGAGCACGCTGGCGGCGAGTGAGCGGGTGGCGAGGCGCGCCGCGCAGAGGATCAGGCTCACGCAGAAGAGCAGCACAAGCGGTCCAAATGCGTTAGCGATCTGTTCGGCATGCATCAAAGCAAATGGAATGCTGGTAAGGATGGAAGCGATGACCATGGCGAAGAAGGACCACTGGGGATGGCCGCTCGCGTCGAGCGGGAGGGCGGCCTTGCCGGTGCTTTTCTCGATCATCCAGTCCCATGCCGTGCAGAGCGCGGGAAGCAAAAAGCCTCGGAAGAACATCTCTTCAAAAAAAGGCGCGAGCGTGACCCCGTAGCCGAAGAGCAGCCAGGCCGCGAGACGGGTTTGAAAGAGCTTGTCGATGGGAGCATTTGGCGGGCCTGGCAGAACGACCTCATCGATCATTGCAAGACCAAAGCAAAGGCCTGCCGCGGCAAACAGCCACCAACGCAGGCGCAGGGCGGCCGCGGCGTTCCATTGCAACCCGGCGAAGAATCCCTTGTGCCAGACCAGAGGAAAGACAAGCAGGCAGGCGAGGAACGTTAGCAGATAGAGGGCGATCATGCTGCCGAGGGAATAGTGAATGTCCGTGTTGGCCTGCTGCAATGTGGTGACGCCGAAGAGATGAAAATGGAGCGCGGACCACGTCAGCAGGATTGTGCCCAACAAACCTACGGAAACGAGAACAGCCAGGATAAAGAGATGGCCGAAGTTGGGGATGCGAGTTGGAGGGTGAATTCCGGGTTGGCTCCAAGACTGGAAGAGAGGCGGTTCGGTGGCCGCCTGTTTTTGCGGTAATGCTTCAAGAGCTGAGGAAGCCCACGATTCATGGTCGCGCTCGGCAGCGGCGAATGAAGGATTCTCTGCCGAATCTTTCGATGAATGTCCCTCAGTGGCTAATGCCGACGCAGATTCTGCATGGTCGATGTACGGACTGAAGCCCGTATCCTTCAGCCGCGTGGGTCCTTCATCCGGGACAGTCAGGTCGCGCGCGATGATGGGGCCGTTCTCGGGCGCATCGCTCATGGGATCCCCGTCTTCTTTTTGCGGGGACCTGACTTCTTTTGGATGGTCGAGTTTTGCATTCCGGCTTTTGACTTGCTCCGCGAGGAATCAGATTGAGTTTCGCGGCCTCCCAGTTCTTCCTGTGCTTCCAGCAGCGAGGCTTGCTGATTGTCGATGGTTTCCTGTTCGAGATCGACGGACGCGAGACGGCCATTGCTGGAGGCGTAGTAGCGGGTTAGAAACTGGCCGGTGTAGGAGCCCGGTGTGGTGGCGATCTTTGCGGGCCGGCCCTGGCCTACAACGCGGCCGCCGGCTTCGCCACCCTCGGGGCCGAGGTCTATGATCCAATCGGCGTTGCGGATCACGTCGAGATTGTGCTCGATGATGATCACGGAGTTGCCCAAATCGGCCAGACGATGGAGCACCTCAAGCAGCTTGCGCACATCGTCGAAGTGGAGGCCAGTGGTGGGTTCGTCGAGCAGATAAAGAGTCCGGCCGGTCTGGCGCTTTGATAATTCGCGGGCCAATTTCATTCTCTGGGCTTCGCCGCCTGAGAGCGTGGTCGCGCTCTGGCCGAGGTGGACGTAGCCGAGACCGACATCGACGAGGGTTTGCAGCTTCTGGCGGACCAGGGGCACATCGGCAAGCACTGAGAGCGCGTCTTCAATGGTGAGATCGAGAACGTCGGCGATGGAGTGGCCCTTGAATTTGACGGCCAGCGTCTCCTGGTTGTAGCGGCGCCCGTTGCAAATTTCGCATTGAACGTAAACATCGGGCATGAAGTTCATCTCGATGCGCCGCTGGCCATCGCCCTGGCACGCTTCGCATCTTCCACCGGTGACGTTGAAGCTGAAACGGCCCGGTTTGTAGCCGCGCTCGCGAGCCTCTGGCAGCATGGCAAACAGATCGCGGATGGGTGAGAAAACCTGAGTATAGGTGGCTGGATTCGAACGCGGCGTGCGCCCGATAGGCGACTGGTCGATGCGGACGACTTTATCGAGTTGCTCCGCGCCGCTTAGGGATTCATGCGCGCCGGGCTCTTCGCGAGAACCGTAAATACTTTGGGCGAGGGAACGGTAAAGAATGTCGTTGATCAGCGTGCTTTTTCCGCTGCCGCTTACTCCCGTAACAACGGTCATTACGCCCAAGGGAATACGTATGGTTATGTCCTGAAGGTTATGCTCGCGCGCGCCGGCTACAGTGATCCATTTGCCGGTGAGGGGCCGCGGCTTGGCCCGCTGTAGCATGGTCGCGGCCCCGGAGAGATAGCGTCCAGTTAGCGACTCCGGGCAGGCCATGATCTGCGCGGGCGTACCCTGTGCGACAACGGAACCTCCGAGACGGCCTGCGCCAGGGCCGAGGTCGAGAACATAATCTGCGTGGCGGATGGTGTCTTCGTCGTGCTCGACGACGAGGACCGTGTTGCCAAGGTCGCGCAGTTTTTCCAGAGCCTGAATGAGGCGGTTGTTATCGCGCTGATGGAGACCGATGGACGGTTCGTCGAGCACGTAAAGCACGCCGCGCAGGCGAGACCCGATCTGGGTTGCAAGACGGATGCGCTGGCCTTCGCCACCAGAGAGAGTAGCTGCGTTTCGGTTGAGCGACAAGTAGTTGAGCCCCACGGCGCAAAGGAATTCGAGGCGCTCGACTACCTCATGGCGGATGCGCTCGGCAACCAGAGCTTCACGCGCTGTAAAGGTGAGATTGATTGCCGCCGATAGAGCCCGGTTGAGCGGCAGAGCAGTGAAATCGGCGATAGAGAGCCCGCCGATCTTGACGGCCAGCGACTCCGGGCGCAGACGCTTGCCTCGGCAGACCGGGCAGGGCGTAGCCGACATGAAGTTCATCATGTATTCGCGATAGCCGTCGCTGCGGGCTTCATCGATGGAGTCGCGCAGAAATGTGAGAATGCCGTGAAAGCCAGTGCGAGGCGCTTCGTTTTTGGGCGGGCCGTAAACAAGGATGTGCTGCTGCTTCGGCGGCAGATCTTCAAATGGAAGTCTGAGATCGATCTTGTAGCGATCGGCGGCAAGATGGATGAGCTTGAGAAGATATTGAGAGGACGAGCCGGGTCCGAGGCCGCCATCGAGAAGAGGCTTCGACCAATCGGTGATGACCTTGGCCGGATCGAGATCGTAAAGCGAGCCCAGGCCGTGGCACTCTGGGCAGGCGCCGAACGCGGAGTTGAATGAAAAACTGCGCGGCTCTAGCTTGGGCACGTCGAGACCGCAATCGGGGCAGGCCATCGAGGCGGAGAACAATTGTTCATCCCCACCCGCAATAGCGACCAGCACGAGACCGTTGGCCAACTGTAGAGCCTTGGCTACGGCAGTCTCAAGGCGCTTTTCGACAGAGGGTTTGCCGGGGCCTGTTGAGGGCGCGGTCAGCACAGTCGCATTGGGCGCAGGGGGCTTTAGCAAGACGCGGTCGATAACCGCCTCGATGGTGTGATTCTTGCGCCGGTCTAGCAGCAACGGCTCGGAGAGATCCTGCAGTTCGCCATCGACGCGGGCGCGAAAGCCCTGCTGGTCCAACTGGTCGAGGAGGTCCTTGAATTCGCCCTTTCGGCCGCGCACGATGGGCGCCATCACGGTGACGCGCTCGCCTTTTCCAAGCTCAAGTATGCGCTGGACGATCTGGTCGGCGGTTTGCCGGGAGATGGGCCGCCCGCAGTTGGGGCAATGGGGCGTGCCCACCGATGCGTAGAGCAGGCGCAGGTAATCGTAGATCTCGGTAATAGTGCCGACTGTAGACCGCGGGCTGCGGCTGGTCGTTTTTTGTTCGATGGAAATGGCCGGACTTAGGCCTTCGATGGAGTCGACGTCAGGCCGCTCGATCTGGTCGAGAAACTGGCGGGCGTAAGCGGAAAGAGTTTCCACGTAGCGGCGCTGTCCTTCGGCATAAATCGTATCGAAAGCAAGCGAGCTCTTGCCGGAACCGGAGAGCCCGGTAACCACCGTGAGTGTGTTGCGGGGGATGCGCACGCTGATGTCGCGCAGATTATGCTGGCGCGCCCCGTGCACCGAGATGTGAGTAATTGGCATGATGGGTCAAAGTCCAACACCGGCTGATTGTATTGTAGACACCGCGGTCGGATTTGGTCATATCCACCTGAAAGCTCATGCCACCCGGCTTGGCGCACCGCAATCCCAAGCCCCCCTTTGTTCTTGCCGGCGGTTCAAACTGCGAACCCGAGCTTCGAGCAAATTTGAAATTTAAAATGCCAGGTGCTTCCAATAGGAAACAATTTGCCAATGTGAGACGTCGAGATGTATAAATCGATGCGCGGTGGTTTGGTTCGGATTTTGTTTCTACCGTGCCGCGTTGTCGCCCCGATCTCCAACCGAAGGAGTGCATTCGCCCAGATGGATGAGGTTATCGTTTCGATTTTTGGTGCTCTTCATCGCGATACCGCTCGCCTCTGCGCGGATTCTGCCAACTTTATAGGGCGACAGAGATATTGGCCCATCAAGTGCGCACTTCTTCCGATTCTGTTTATGACAGCGACAGCCGGTTATGCGCAAAAATTTGTCTGCGGCCGGGCCCATTCCGGCGCGGTGCAGCTTTCCGCAACCTCTCTTTATAGCGCGACCGCCCCAGGATTCGATCTGAATACGATTCCTGAAGTTACACCAAACTCCTGTTCCAGCGACAAGCCGTTCTTCTTCTCTGTGCCCCTTGCTGAAGGGAGTTATCGGGTGACGGTGGTGCTTGGCGGAGATTTGGCCTCCACCACGACCGTTTGGTCGGAGGCGCGAAGATTGATGTTAGAGAAGGTAAATGTAAGTTCCAAAAGTTCCGTCAAGCGCAGCTTCGATGCAAATGTCCGCGTGCCGGAGATTGCCGGCGACGCTAACCACATGGTCAAGCGCAAACCGCGCGAGATAGGCAACCTTGATTGGGATAACAAGCTGACGCTGGAATTCAACGGCGATCGTCCCAGTTTCCGGTCGATCTCAATTGAGCCGATCAAGGAACCGACGATTTATCTGGCCGGCGACTCAACGGTCGTGGATCAGGACGTGGAACCGTGGGCGGCCTGGGGACAGATGCTGCCGCGCTTCTTTCGTCCGGGAGTTGTAGTTGCCAACCACGCAGAGTCGGGCGAGACGATCAAGAGCTTTGTGGGCGAGCAGCGATTCGCAAAAGTCATGTCGCTCATTCAGCCCGGAGATTATCTGTTCATGCAGTTCGCCCATAACGACCAGAAGCCCAATGCAGTCTCGATCGACGAATACAAGAGCTTGCTGGCCGATTACATTGCGCAAACTCGCGCTAAAGGGGCGACCCCGGTGCTGGTCACGAGCATGAACCGCCGGACCTTCGATGCGAACGGCAAGATTACAAACTCCCTTGCAGGCTATCCCGACGCGATGCGAGAGGTTGCCACGGCACAACACGCTGCGCTGATCGACCTCAACGCCATGAGCAAAGTTTTGTTTGAGGCAATGGGTCCGGACGGGTCCATGAAAGCCTTCATGCATTTCCCGGCCAACGCATTTCCAAATCAAACCACTGCCATCAGCGACGACACTCATTTTAACAAGTACGGAGCCTATGAACTGGCGCGATGCATTGTGCACGGCATCCGCGCGGACAAGCTCCCTCTGCGAAAACTTCTGAGCAAAGCTATACCGGACTTCGACCCATCGAAGCCGGATCTGCCGGCAACCCTTGACTTGCCTGCGACTCCCATTCCACCCAAAACCACGAATGTAATGAAGGTCCCGCAGGTGTAAAGAGGACATTGGCTCAAGAATGATTTGAACTTCGCGCCTTAGGATCTGCTAAGGATCATGGTACCGGCAAACAGGAGTAACTCAATGACTTGCGAACAGAACATATTCTTACAATCCAGTCGGCGCCGAATCTCCCGAATGATTCAAGGACTGGCGCTCGTGTTTTCTTTCTCAACCATCTTGGTTGCTCAGGATTCGAGCGAGTATCTGTATCGGACGTTTCAAGATCCGCCGCCCGATGCAAGGCCTATGATGCGCTGGTGGTGGTTTGGCCCGTCCGTTACCAAGCCGGAGCTCGAGAAGGAATTAAATACCATGCGCGGTGCGGGCATTGGTGGCGTTGAGATTCAGCCTGTCTACCCTTTGATGGTCGACGACCAGGTTAAGGGCTTCAGAAACTTCCAATATATGTCGCCGGAATTTCTTGACGATGTGAGTTTCGCAAATATAACTGCGCGATCGCTGGGTCTGCGCGTCGATATTACCCTCGGCAGTGGCTGGCCGTACGGTGGCCCTCATACTACTCTTGCTCTTGCCGCCGGCCGTCTCAAAGTCGTCTCTGTTCCAATCAGCGGGCCCACAGTAACTCCTCCGGCGCTGGCCGAGGGAGATAGCTTGATCGCCGCGTTCGCAGTCAACGGTACCGAAAAATCTTTTGACGCTTCGTCTGCCAAACGAATCGATCTGGCTACAGGCGCCGTACCCGCCGGCGCGGGTCAGACAGCGCTTTTCTTTCTCGCCAGCCACACAGAACAGATGGTTAAGCGGCCGGCGGCGGGGGCTGAGGGCTATGTGCTGGATCACTTCTCTCACGCTGCCATCGATGAGCATATTGCCGACGTGGCTACTCCGCTGCTGAATGCATTCGGCAGCCAGCCGCCCTATTCTGTCTTTTCCGATTCGCTGGAAGTATATCTTTCCGACTGGACTCCGAATCTTCCAGGCGAGTTTCAGAAGCGCCGCGGCTACGACCTGATTCCTTACCTTCCCGAGTTAGTCGCCGGAGGCACTCCGGAAGCTGAGGCGGTTCGCCATGACTGGGGCCAGACGCTCTCCGATCTTATTCGCGAGAATTATCTCGCTCCACTTACTAAGTTTGCCGAGGCTCATCGGACAAGATTCCGCTCACAGACCTACGGCCAGCCCGCGGTTACACTGGCGGACGAGGCTATTCCGAATCTCCCTGAAGGCGAGGGTCCGCAGTGGCGCGCCTTCTCATTTACGCGCTGGGCAAGCTCTGCAAGCCATCTCTATGGTCGGCCCGTCACCTCTGCGGAAACCTGGACATGGCTGCATTCGCCCGCGTTTCGCGCCACTCCGCTGGACATGAAGGCTGAAGCAGACCGCATGTTTCTGCTTGGCGTAAATCAGTTCGTCGGCCATGGCTACCCGTATTCTCCTCCCGAAGCAGGTGAGCCAGGATGGGCGCTGTATGCGGCGGCGGTATTTAACTCGCACAATCCGTGGTTTCCTGTCATGCCCGACGTAACGAAGTATCTGCAACGCGTGAGCTGGCTGCTGCGTCAAGGAAAACCGGCCAACGATATCGCCATTCTTCTGCCGGAAGACGATGCGCAGGCCGAATTTACTCTGGGTCAGGTCTCGGTGACGGCCGAGATGAGAAGCCACATCACACCGGCACTAATGTCGACTATTCTCGATGCGGGCTATAACATTGATTACATCGATGCTGCCACAATCGACAAGCTCGGAGCTATCCCTTACCCTGTCCTGATTATCCCGCCGACAGATCGCATCCCACTGGCGACTTACAAGAAAATAGAGAGCTATGCGACTATAGGCAAGGTTATCGCAATTGAGAAACTTCCGTCGCTGGGTCCGGGACTCAAGCAGCAGGATACCTCCGCGCAGATTGCGACTCTGTCGAACCGCCTGTTCAACGATGCGGACCACAAGGGCATCTTTATCAGCTCGGTGGCCGATCTTGGCGACACGCTTCATCGCGCGCTGCCGCCGGACTTCAATGTAACCGGCCAGGTATCGAATGTGGGTTTCATTCATCGCAAGCTGTCAGACAGCGACGTATATTTTGTTGTCAACAGCAACAACCAGCCTGCCGATGGGAGCATTCGATTCCGTTCCGTCCGAACCGCCGTTGAATCATGGGATCCGGATAGCGGAAGAGTCATCGAAGCCTTGAAGATTGCCGACGAAGCCCGCATTCCGCTACAGCTCGCGCCTTACGAGTCGCGAGTGTTCGTGCTGCGAGACAAGCCCGAAATCGCGGTTAGAGCGGTGAATGAGCCTGCGCCTTCGCATACAAGCGACGTGCTGCTTGCGGACCTAAGCGCCGATTGGCAGGTGCGGTTCGCGGACGATACAAGGGCCGAGACGCTCAGTAAATTGACCTCGTGGACTGACATGCCAGGGAAGCAGAACTATTCCGGCGAGGTTGTTTATTCGCGGAGCGTCACTATAGCTCATGCGCCGGCTCCGGGCGCGCATGTATTCCTTGATTTCGGGCCTGGTACAGCGATCGCGGACAACCGCCGGCCAATGGCTTCCGGCATGCTTGCACTGCTGGATGCGCCGATTCGCGAGGCGGCGATTATATTCGTCAATGGGCAGAAAGTTGGATCGCTTTGGCATCCGCCATATCGAATCGACATTTCAAAGTTTGTTCATAGCGGTGAGAATAGGATCGAGGTTCATGTTTATAACACCGCGATCAATCTGTTGGCTGGACAGCCGCCCCGCGACTACACAGCGTTGAGAGCCAAGTATGGCCATCGATTCGATCCCCAAGATATGGACCATCTGCAACCTGTTTCTTCCGGCCTAGTAGGGACGATCCAACTAATAGAACAGAGGAGTCAATGAGTACAGTAACTCGATGCATTGCTAGCGTCTTCTTCCTTTGTTTGCCTGTCGCCGGCACAGCCAACGCCGCCCCGAAGACGTTTTTAGTCAACGACTATGGAGCCAAGGGAGATGGCATAACACTTGAAACAGCTTCGCTTCAGAAGGCAATTGATGCGGCGGCTGTTGCCGGGGGCACGGTCACTTTGAACCTATCTTACCGGATCGCTGTTTCTTAAGTCGGGAGTAACTCTCGAGGTGCCGGAGGGCGCGACAATTATCGGGTCGGAGAAACTGGAAGACTACCCAATGCTGCCAACGAGGATTGCCGGCATTGAGATGACATGGCCGGCGGCCCTGATCAATGTTCGCGATCAGAATCATGTCATTATCACCGGGAAGGGAACTATCGATGGTGATGGCCCCGTCTGGTGGAAGTCATACTGGGACCTACGGGCCACTTATGAACCCAAAGGGCTACGCTGGGCGTCGGATTACGATGCGCGGCGGCCCCGCCTGATCCTATTTCAAAACTCGTCGGACATCCAACTTGGCGGCGGCATTATGCTCAAGCGCTCCGGATTCTGGACGGTGCAGATTCTTTACTCGCACGACGTTCACGTGGATGGCGTCACCATCCGCAACAACGAGGGCGGCCGGGGACCGAGCACGGACGGAATCGATATTGATTCTTCACGAAAGATCCTGGTTGAGCATGCCGACATTGAAAACAACGACGACGCCCTTTGCCTGAAGGCCGGCCGCGATTCGGACGGGCTCCGCGTCAACAGGCCGACCGAAGATGTTGTCGTGCGCGATTCCATTGTTAGGAGAGGCGCCGCTGCCATTACATTCGGCAGCGAGACTTCCGGCGGATTTCAAAACATTGAGGTCTACAACATCACCGCTCTGAGCGGAGTGCCCAATGGAATTCTTTTCAAGTCCGCTCATACCCGCGGCGGATTCGGAAGGAATATCCGTATCCACGATATGACGTTCGATGGGGTGGCCACGCCGATTTCGATCACCATGAATTGGAACCCGAGTTTCAGTTACACCAGTCTTCCGGAGGGCATAAAGGATATCCCATCCTACTGGCAGACACTTTTGACCAAGGTGCCGGAGCAGCAGGGACTGCCGCACTTTAGCGGCGTTCATATCTGGAACATCAAAGCGACGGGGGCAAGAGCCGCATTCAACGTTGCGGCGTATCCCAACGCGACGCTCGACGACTTTCACTTTGACCACCTGGATATTCAGGCGGCAACCGGGGGGAAGATCGCAGATACAAAGAACTGGACCATCACCGACAGCAATATCCAGACGACCGATGGAACCAAGCCGGTGTTTTCCGACTCAACATTCAAGGATCCGAAAGACAATCCCTTTGCAGAGGCCAAGTAAAATCAGCACTCCACCATCTTGCAGTAACATTGAGACTTGGTTAGCGGTGCATCTTGTGGATCTCGCTGCCGGCTAAGAGAAAGGCGCCCACCCCATATGTATAACTGGCCGAAGCCTTGAAAGGCTCAGGCTCTGCCCCCGTCTGCTGAATGCAGCCTAATCGCCCGTCAGCATAAACATGATGCAGCATTCCTGCCCAAGCCTTCTGAATTACCGGACGGTAAGTCTTCTTATCCAGGAAGCCGTCATTGACTCCAGCGGCCAGCGCAAACGTAAAGAAAGCGGAGCCTGAAATTTCAGGCAGGTCGTAATCGTCGGGATCTAACAGGCCCGCCTTCCAAAGGCCATCCGGACCTTGTATCTTTGCCACGGCGGCAGCCATCTCTTGTAACTGGGTAATGTACTTTTCACGGGCCGGATCGTCCTTGGGCAGATATTGGAGAGTCCGAACGATTCCGCCCATGACCCAGCCA
>CAZSVJ010000036.1:0-18336 GCA_964610185.1 uncultured Occallatibacter sp.
GGCCAAAGCCACCTTACACCCTCCTGCCTTTTACACAATCGAATTTACGTCACCCTAAAAGGCAACGCACTTGTGTTGTAGTCCCAATGCGACTACAATCAAGCCTGATCTTTCACCTTCAAGGAGCATCGATGATCACCGCCGACACCTACGTCCGTGCTCGTATCGACACGAACACCAAAGAACGTGCCGCAGATGCTCTTGAATCCATGGGGCTTTCCATCTCCGATGCCATCCGCCTCCTGATGCTGCGCATTGCGGACGAGCGTCGCCTGCCTTTCGAAGTCAAAGGCCCGAATGCCACCACTCGCGAGGCAATGGAAGAACTTGAAGCCGGAAAAGGAAAAACCTTTGCCAGCGTCGATGCTCTAATGGCCGATCTGCATGAGGACGATTAAACGCTCGCCGGCATTTAAACGTGACTACAAGCGAGAGATCAGAGGCAGGTACGGCGCAACTTTGGATAGTGTTATGGTTGCAGTGCTGACCGTACAGCGACCACGATTTAAGCGGCGATTGGGCGGGCTATCGGGAGTGCCACTTGAAGCCCGATTTACTGCTGATCTACCGAAAAGCCGACGCCTCAACTCTGCGGCTAGCCCGTCTTGGCTCCCACAGCGAACTATTTGGCTAGCTCACTCGCCCCACCCCTTGGCCCGCTCCACAGCTCTCTGCCAGCGCTCCAACCGTTCCTCCCGCTCATTGGAAACCATCTTCGGCTCGAAGCGCACGTCACCCTCCCGTCTGGCCCGCAACTCATCCGGCCCGCCCCAGAAGCCGGTCGCGAGGCCAGCCAGATAAGCCGCGCCTAGCGCCGTAGTTTCGGTTACTTGTGGACGAACTACCGGCACTCCAAGGACATCGGCCTGGAACTGCATCAATAGATTGTTCACTGAGGCGCCGCCATCCACGCGAAGCGCCCCCAGCGGTGTTCCCGTTTCACTCTCCACGGCCTTCAGCACGTCCGCCACCTGGAAGGCAATGCTCTCGAGAGCCGCCCGCGCAATGTGGCCTGGGTTGGTATCCCTGCGCAGCCCGATTATGAGGCCGCCCGCGTGCGCATCCCAATGCGGCGCGCCCAGCCCCACAAACGCCGGCACAAACACCACTCCGCCGGCGTCGGGAACGCTGGCCGCCAGCGCCTCAACCTCGCTCGACGAGCCAATCAGCTTCAGGTTGTCTCGGAGCCATTGCACCACTGCGCCGCCGATAAAAATGCTGCCTTCCAGCGCGTATTCGAGGCGCCGGTTCGCACTCGCTGCGACCGTGGTAATCAGCCTGTGTTTCGACCGCTTGAAAGTCTCGCCAATGTTCTGCAGCAGAAAGCAGCCCGTTCCATAAGTGTTCTTTGCCTCGCCTGCGCCCCAGCACAATTGGCCAAACAGAGCCGCCTGCTGGTCGCCGGCAATTCCCGCAATCGGCGCGCCGCCCAGCCCCAGCGTCGTGGTCACTTCGCCCACTCTCTCGCTCGACCAAACTACCTCTGGCAGCATGCTTTCTGGCACGCCGAAGATCTCCAACAACTCCGGATCCCACTCGCCATTCACAATGTTGAAGAGCAAGGTCCGCGATGCGTTGGTCACATCCGTGACGTGCCGTTTGCCGCTCGTCAAGTGCCAGATTAGCCAACTGTCCACAGTTCCAAAGGCCAGTTCGCCCCGCTCGGCCCGGGCTCGCGCGCCTTCCACGTTGTCCAGAATCCAGCCCACCTTGGTTGCTGAAAAATAAGGATCGAGCACCAGCCCGGTCTTCGACGAAACCGTCTCCTCGACCCCACTCTCCCGCAAGGCCGCACAGCGCTCGGCGGTCCTGCGATCCTGCCACACAATCGCCGGATGGATCGGCTTGCCCGTCGCCCGCTCCCACACGATCACGGTCTCGCGCTGATTGGTGATCCCGATGGCCGCAACGTCCCTCGGCCGCGCCCCAACCTTGCCCAGCGCTTCAACCGCGCAGGCCAGCTGGCTGGTCAAGATCTCCATCGGATCGTGCTCCACCCATCCCGCGCCTGGATAGAACTGCTCGAACTCGTGCTGCGCCACCGCGGCAATCGTCCCCGCCTCGTTGAAAAGAATCGCCCGCGAACTCGTCGTTCCCTGATCCAGAGCAAGTATGTAAGCCATGCGCGATCTCCGCCTTCGGCCACTAGTCAAACATGCTCGGGCGGGCGCGGGCAAATGACCGGAATCTCAGGTAGCGGGCTACTTTGATTCTGGGGCGCAAAATCTCAGCTAACCATGGCATACTTGATATATGCCAAAGCGTTTAAGCATCGCCAAGCCCGCTCATAGGCCGACCGATTTTAACCAACTTGCTTTTCAATTGGTAAGAGAATCTACTGAAGAGAGGCAGGAACCCCATGCGGATCGTCCGCCCGTGCCAAAGGCAATCTCGCGGATTATGGCCAAGATGGGGAGCCGGGGCGGGAAGATTGGCGGCAAGCGGCGTCTCGTCACTATGACTCCGGAGAAGCGAAGTCAGGTTGCCTCGGATGCTGCCAAAGCGCGCTGGAGCAAGCGCCGAGAAGCTTGACCCAAAAAAGAACTGACAGGTGCCAGTAGGCTGTTGTACAACTTTTTTGTGATCGATTTATCCAGCCATCAGGTTGTAAACTTGACTTCCGGCTGGTGGCGAAAACTCTCCGATTTCGTCTGCCATATTGAAGCTCACGCCCTCAGCACCCGATATGTAGAGGTCGCGATGCTCAATTTCAGCCCACAGTTCCGGAGGGAGATTGACATGATTCTTCAGGATGGCTTCGCTCCGTTGATCGTCGAGGATCAAGCTCTTGGCTATATGTTGAAGCTTGGTGGAAGTAGCGAATTGGGCAGTATTTGTGCTGCGATGGATCATGAAGGTCGCGTTTGGACTGGTCTTTCGGTGCCCAGCGCCGAGGAAAGCGATAACTCCCGCGGAAGAGATTTGCCCACTGTTGTACAGCGTCAATTCAATGGGTATAGTGCGGAAGAAGTTGTAGAGGAACACACCGTCACCAACATATCCCCCAGCGGTTTGGAAAAGCACATGAACATGCTTGGCCTTCCGGGCCATCGCGCCCGTTAATCCAGACACAATTTTCTGTGCCGTTGCTTGCTCGATCCCACCGCAGAAAACTGCATATGTGTCGGCGGGCAAATTAGGAAGTGTCGTTCCCATGTTTTTC
The DNA here is from genome assembly GCA_964610185.1 of uncultured Occallatibacter sp. Classification (GTDB taxonomy): domain Bacteria; phylum Acidobacteriota; class Terriglobia; order Terriglobales; family Acidobacteriaceae; genus Telmatobacter. The sequence goes on from CAZSVJ010000036.1 coordinate 3,164, forward strand.
GTGCTCCTCTCTATGTAGCGCCAAAACGGTATTTCCCGTCTTCGGATTTTTCCCATCCATTCTTTTTGGCCATGCGACCTAGGGTCATAGCCACGACTTTTGGCAATATCCCAGGTAGCGCGTTCGCTACCTCTTGGGAAGTAACCCATGCTTCGGGATGTAGCCGAGCAAATCTTTCTATCCGTTGATCCAAGCTATCCGTCGATGCTGGTGTTGCGCTTTCCGCAACTGCTGGCTGTGGGCTGGCACTTGTAGTTGGCTTTGGAGGTTTTGGGTTCTTCGCGGCCTTTTTTCCCTTTTTCTTTGCGCGTTTGTGCGGTGCCGATCCGCCATGAGACAGGCTAGCGCGGATGTGCGCCGGATAGCGTTCCGCAAGCGCCCAGCCGTCCTTGAATTGGAGCAGTTCTCCATTAGACTTCATGCGATGGAGGCAACCTGTGATAACGCCTTCAAAGTTGTCAGAAGTGGACTCGACTCCGCCTTCGCGGAGTGCACTCGCAATCTCCTTGATTGTTTGCTTCTTGACGACCGAAGACAGATACAACTTCACGGCAGCAGGAAGACTCTTGTTAAGAAACGCGCCGCGCGGCAACTCTGTAGGCTGTGAATCTGCGCTGGCTGTGCTCAGAAGAGGCGGACCTACTGTGCCGTCTGGCGTAGTGATCATAGCCCCAGAGGCGGCTTGTAGATTCGTGATAGCCGCATCGAGCGCTGCCCGCCGAACCATTAAATCCTTGATAATTGAGGCAAGGTCGAACACTTGATTTTCATTTGCCACGTATAGTTCCCCCTTCCCTGACAGGGCGTTTTGTGGTACAAAAGAAAAAGAGAGTAGACGCAAAGGGGCGGCTTCCCGCCCCCAAACGTCATGGGGTCCTCATAGGCATCACCAATCCTCTCTGTCCAGCGCTGGGGCTCGGATAAGCCGCGAAACTTGGTCCGGGCCTTGCGCTATCCTTATTGTTCACATTTCACAGATAAATGCAAGCCCAGTGCGCAAGATTCTTCGCGCGCGCGTTGCTAGTGTCATGGCGCGCCGCGCGCCGCTCTGGCGCGCCACATAGATAAATAAGTTTCAAACTAGGTAAATGCCCTATCTTTTAGCTATTGACATGCTAAAGCGGTATAGTATAATAAACCTCATGAATCGGTTAGACTCATCAACGCGCGCGCAAATCGTCAACTGCCTGATTGAAGGCTGTTCGATACGTTCAACCGTCAGAATGACTGGCGCAGCGAAGAAAACTGTCATGCGCGCACTCGTGGAAGTCGGCGAAGTATGCGCGCGCTTTCAAGACGAAGCATTTCACAATCTCAGCTCGCAGCGAATCCAAGTCGATGAGCTGTGGGCCTTCATTTATGCGAAGGACAAAAATGTCACGCGGGAGATCGCGGCGAAGCATGAAGGCGCAGGAAATATTTGGCTTTGGGTCGCAATCGACGCCGATACAAAGATCGTTCCGTGCTGGTACCTGGGCGACCGTGGCCAACAGTCCGCACATGCCTTTATGAGCGATCTTGCGGCGCGGTTGACCAATCGCGTTCAACTTACAAGCGATGGCCACAAAGCCTATTTGGAAGCGATTGAATACGCCTTCGGTGCGAATGTTGACTACTCTCAGATGATTAAGGTCTACGGTTCTGACCGCGACCGGGATGTGCGATATAGCCCCGGCAAGATCATCAGTTCGGAGGTTATAAGGATCGTCGGGAATCCAGACCCCGAGCACATCAGTACCAGCTTTGCCGAGCGGCAGAATTGGACCGTGCGCACAAATATGCGCCGGTATACCCGGCTTTCAAACGGCTTCAGCCGAAAGGTTCAGAACCATGCCGCCGCAGTGGCGTTAAACTACTTCGCGTACAACTTCATCAAGATTCACCGGACGCTGCGTGTAAGCCCTGCAATGGCCGCTGGCGTCGCGGATCGGCTTTGGGAAGTCTCAGACCTCGTAGCGCTTTCGGAGTCCTACGAACGGGAAGCTGAAAGAGCGGCCTAAGAAGGGGGAAAACATGAGTCACTACATGGCAATCCGAGCAGATCAAAAGATTCCTGTCGGTTTCGAGAAAATCCCCGACGCAGCATGTCGGACGTGTGGAGAGACCTATTTAATCGTTCATGATCGGATCGTGCCGGATTTAAATGATGCGGCAGATTGCAAGGATGGAGCTGAAGACGCGATCACGGGCGAGCATATCGACGAAAAGTTTAGGCAGCATTTTGATTCCTATGAGTTGGACTGAAAAATCAAAGTAGCCCACTACCGAATCTCAGGTATTGCGCCGGCTTGAAGGATACGGGCCTGACGGGCCGCGAGAATTACTCGATCCGGAGGGAGGCGGGGGTTTCAACCTCCGCATAAAGCCAACAGAATCGACGTGGGCTCTAGCCTCGGAGGCACGCAGATTTTGATGCTTACCGAAGGTAACCAATTGGGCGGTGACCGTAGAGGTAGGCGCGCCCCCGCAATTTGCCCCTTTTGGCGCATTGTGGACCAAATGAAACTTTGCTCAAATCTTTGTATCGAAACGGAACGGCGCTCCGGTGGACGCTGAAGGAGACCCAAATGAACTCATATTCACAACTGCAACTTGCCGATGTGAATGAAGTGTACAGAGCCTGGCAGATACCCGAAGCCGAGTCCGTAATAATCGAGGACAACTCAACATCCCGGCTCGCTGTGGCAGCCGTCGCGCTCGGACTTCTGTTTGGAGTCGCCCTTGCAACTGCCGCGGCAAACTTAAGCGTCCCCGCGTCCCCCGCCCCCGAGCATGAGGACAGCAGCAATGCCTCCGCGTTGAGGGCTCCGCACAAGTCTGCCCTGAAGATTCATCGAGCCCCTGTGCCGCTTCCCGACAGCCGGGCATCGAGGCCGGCCCAATCAAATACTGTCCCCTTCTTTATGGAAGGCGACGCAAACGTCGCGGAGTTCGACTCCTCCAGCGGAATCATCCAAACAGACGCGGGCAAGACCTTCCTCATCGGAATACCAGCCGACGCGAGAAATGCGGCACCGTGGCAGGACTACCACCGCAATGTTCACTACCGGTGCGATCAGTCCGGAAATTGCACCATAAGTGGTGCGGGATTGGTTGTCCCGAATGCAAAGTTGACTTAGGCGCGTCTCGTTCTCTTCGTCTGTCTTCGATCGCGGACCTACAGCGCTTCTCTCTGCCTTCCCCTTCCAATAAGCGGCTCCAGGAATTTACTCTTTCTCTGGAGCCACACCAATGAGCCAAACCGCGCCTATCTCTGCCGCCGCTTCGGGCACATTCACTATCGGCGGCGATCTCTCCGTCAATCGCCTCGGCTATGGAGCCATGCGCATCACCGGCCCAGGCATCTGGGGCCCGCCTGCCGACAAGCCTGCCGCCCTTGCCACCTTGCGCCGAGCCGTTGAGCTAGGCGTCACCCTCATCGATACAGCCGATTCCTACGGTCCCGGAGTCTCTGAAGAGCTCATCGCAGAAGCGCTTTATCCCTACCCCGCCGGCCTGGTCATCGCCACCAAGGCTGGATGGGAGCGCGTAGGCCCCGGCCAATGGACCCACAATGCCAGCCCCAAGCACCTCATCGAGGCGCTCGAAGGCAGCCTCAGGCGTCTCCGCCTCGACCGCATCGACGTCTTTCAGCTTCACGTTCCCGACCCCGCAGTCTCCTTCGAAGCGTCCATAGAGACCCTCGCCAAACTGCGGCAGCAGGGCAAGATTCGCCACGTAGCGCTCTCCAACGTGACCCGCGAGCACATTGAGCGCGCCCGCGCCATTGTGCCCATCGTCACCGTGCAAAACCGCTACAGCTTCGCCGACCGCGAGTACGACTACGTTGTCGATTACTGCGAGAAGAACGGAATCGGCTTCATGCCCTGGGCGCCGATGGGCCAGGCAAGAAAGGAGCACGAAGCCATCCAAAAAGTGGCCTCCGAGCTTGAAGCAAAGCCTCTCCAAGTCGCCCTCGCCTGGCTTCTCAAGCGGTCGAAGGTGATTTTGCCCATCCCTGGAACGTCACAAGTCGCTCATGTGGAAGAGAATATCGCCGCCGCCGGCCTCGAATTGCCGCAGCCAGCCTACGACGAGCTTGCCGCAATCAGCCACTCACCCGTGAGTCTGCGCGGGTAATTATCAACGGACATCCAGCGACCGTGGCACAACGAAGTTGGATTCAATCCCATCAGCGGGCGAATCGCCGATGCGCACCACAAAGCAGCTCAGCATCGCCTTGCCGTGTGAAATGGCTGAGATGGTCCGCGCCAAGGTCGAATCCGGCCAATATGCCTCTGAGAGCGAAGTGATTCGCGACGGTCTCCGGGCGCTCCAGCTCCACGAACGCGCCCTTGAAGCTTGGCTCCGTGAGCGAGTCGCTCCCACCTACGACGCCATGAAAGCCGATCCTTCGCGGGCAGTATCTTCTGAAAAAGTGCGCGCCTCTCTTGCGGCTGCATACGAGTCCTCGCTAAGAGCGGGATGATGTACCGCGTCGTCTACGCTCCAGAAGCGGAAGATCAGTTGGTAGCGCTGTTCTTCCAAATCCCGGCAGCGGCGTCTCCCAAAATCGCAGCCAACTACACCCAAGCAATTGTGAGACAGTGCGAGAGCCTGAGGACTTTCCCAAATCGCGCTGCGCAGCGGGACGACATTCGGCCCGGATTGCGCGTCTTCGGCTTCCGCAGGCGCGTCTCAATCACTTTTGAGGTCACCGACGGCTCGGTTACCATTCTCGGCATTTTTTGTGGCGGGCAAAGATTTGAAGATGCCTTCGACGTGTAGCACGCCTTTTCTCGAATGATTCAACCAACAAGCGTGTAGCACAAGAATAAAACATATGTGCTACGCTTGTACCGAGGTTCTCTCATGGCCCAGGCAATTGAATTTCAGGTTCAACGCGGCTCAAAGCGGACAAGGCCGGCAGCGAATAGTCGCCGGCTCGACGATGCACTGTCCATCGCCGAGCAGCAGGGACTACTGCGCGGCGGCCGGACACTCACTCTGCGCGGCCGCATGCCATTGCTGCTCGTCGAGCAGGCCAAGAAGAAAACCGGAATTCAATCCGACTCAAAGCTAATCGAAGCCGCGCTAGCGAACCTTGTGGTCGCGGACGAGTATGCTGACTGGCTTCTTGCCCAGCGCGGCACCGTGAGCAGGGAACTCGATCTTGAGTTCTAGGTCTGAATTCAAACAGTCGCTGCGACGGCTGAAGCCGGAGAAACGCCTGAAGGGGCTCACGTTCCGCGATTGCTCTCAGTTGCGATTTTTGCCAAGCCTCAAGCCGCCCTTCCCGAAACTGCTCCTTGACACCACTGTATACATCGACGCTCTGCAAGGCAGGCTCCCGGACTCTGCGGGAATCGTTCTCCGGACCGCAAGCCTCTGGCACTCTACGGTTACGGAGGCAGAGCTGGCGGCGCTCGCCGGTCTGCTAGACCCGGCGCATCCAGATACAGCGACTGCGATTGCCCAGGTCGCCGCGTCCCTCGAGCGGCGGCCCGCGCATCGCATTTTCACACCCGATCGGGAAACATGGCGCGAAGCCGGCATCCTCGCCGGACTCTTAGCGCGCCTGCAACGGTACGGTAAGAACGAGCGGCGCAAATCGCTCAACGATGCGTTGATCTTTCTCACAGCGGCTAAGAACGGCTGCGTGGTGCTCACTCGCAACGTGTCGGATTTCGATCTACTAATGCAACTCGACAAGGAAGCGCAGGCCATCTTCTATGTCCCGCTTTAGGTTTATTGACCGTTATCGAACCCGATAACGACGCGCGGGAACGGCCACATCTTGATAGAAAAATCCACCCATAAGCAATTTCTCAGATTTCTCTTGCAATGTACTAGTAGAGTAGTACATTATTTAATGCATGAAGCGAACTACTAAGATTGGCTCAGGCGCCGATCCTCAAACATTCGTCTTTCGTCTCGACGCTCATAGCGGCGTGCCCGTCTACCGCCAGTTGATCGACCAGGTGCAGGCCGCCATGGCTTCCGGCGCGCTCGACGCCGGCGACCAACTGCCGACGGTCCGGCAGGTGGCTGTCGATCTGGCCATCAATCCCAATACCGTGCTGCGCGCATATCGCGAGATGGAAATTCGCGGCCTGCTCGACTCACAGCAGGGCACAGGCACGTTCATCGCGGACAAAAAGGTCGAGTATTCAAAAAACGACCGCGACCGCATTTTGGGCCAGTTGGCAAGTGAGTTCGTTTCCCGCACCGGTGCGGCGGGCTTCACGCTCAAGCAGCTGATCAAGGCTCTGCGCGAATTGGAGCCAGAATAAAAATTCAAACAGAAAGAGCCGGTTCAAGAGGAGAAACCATGACAAAACGCAGGGAATTCAACAGTGTTGCTATCACCATGCTCGTACTGTGCATCGCTCTGGGCGCGTGGGCTGCAAAATTTGAAAACAAGCCGCTCTACGCAATTATCGGAGCGCTCGTGGGCCTCTACTTTCTCTTTGCGATTGTGGTGGTCGATCAGTGGCAGAAGGTTGCCGTGCTGCGCTTTGGCCATTATCGCGGCTTGCGCGGACCGGGGCTGTTCTTCATCATTCCCATCGTCGACACGCTGAGCCGTTATGTCGACCAGCGCGTGCGCGTTCACAGCGTCTCCGCGGAATCCACGCTCACCCGCGATACGGTTCCAGTCAACGTCGACGCCATCGTCTTTTGGCTGGTGTGGAATGCCGAGAAGTCGATTCTCGAGGTCGAGAATTTCATTGAGGCCATCAACATGAGCGCGCAAACAGCGCTGCGCGAATCGATCGGCCGCCACGAGTTGGCGCAGATGATCACCGAGCGCGAGGTCATGGGGCACGAACTACAGCGCATCCTCGATGAAAAAACCAACCCCTGGGGCATCACCGTTCAGTCCGTCGAGATCCGCGACGTGAGAATTCCGCAATCGCTTGAGGACGCGATGTCGCAGCGCGCACAGGCAGAGCGCGAGCGCCAGGCGCGCGTGATTCTGGGCGAAGCGGAGGTGCAGGTCTCGGAAAAATTCGCCGAAGCCTCGCGCGTCTACAACGACAACCCCGGTGCACTGCATCTGCGCGGCATGAACATGCTCTACGAAGCCATCCGCGAAAAGGGCGCCATGGTGCTGGTGCCCTCGTCGGCGATTGAAACCATGGGCCTGGGCGGAACGCTTGCTACCGCCGCAATTGCCAGACAACAGTGAAAGACAAGTTCGAGAAAGAGAGCCCGAAATGACGAAGCAAATTATTGCCGCAGACAGCCTTCGAAAAACGCCCTAAGCCTTCTTTGTCTTGTGCAATCCGGCACTGATCCAGCCAATTGAGCCATCGATCAACCTGGAAACAAGCACCAGAGGCAGCCACTTAAAAAACCGGCATAAGCAATCCCTGCATCGCATGGGGAACAGCCCGATAAGCACCTCTGGGGAATCCGACCAGTCGATGCGCGAACTCCTGATGCGGGTGCGGCCGCAAAGAGGGCAATTCATCATGAGCAGATCTCCTTTGTCCGAGTTACGCGCGCGTCCAGGAATAGCCCAACTCTTGGCTTCTTTCTGATGCGACAAATTGGTAATTGGTTTGACCGGCGAAATTCGTCAATCGCCCGGCGCCGGCGTGAGAGGGGATCGTCTCGATCATTGGAAAACCAAACAGATCCTCCGTGCTCAAACGCTTGGTCGAGCGCTCGGGCCGAGTCATGGCCTCCACGGACTCGATCAGGTGAGCCACGTCCGCGCCGCTTTCAAAGACCGCATCGGCAGCAATCCCAGGTGGCGCACAATTGCCGAAAAACTTTTCGCTCATTGCAATTACCCGGATTGACGGATACAGACGACGGACCGCTAGCAGAAACTCCAGGCCGGACATGCGTGGAATGTTGAGGTCAGAGAGCAGGATGTCGGGGAGGTCGTGCCGCATCTCAGACAGCGCCGAAACTCCGTCCTTGACACACCGAACGCAATATCCTAGCTCGGAAAACAGCGGCGCCAAAGGTTCTCGACTCGAGACGGCATCGTCAACAATCAGGAGCTTAACTGGGGAATCAAGCATAGGTCACCTGCCAACAGCATCAATCCAAGAGCGTGAACTCAGCATCGGCCAATGCACGTCAAAATGCTGTTCAGTTTTGCTCAGGCACGACGTGTCTTGATCGGCAGGTCGGGAAAACCTATCAAGCGGACAACATTAAAGTTTCTTGAGAGTTGTGCTCAGGCAATTAGTCGCGCAAGACGGCCCTAATAATCGACTTGCGCGCCGGAATGGCGCTCTTGTAATCGATAATGCGGAGCTTGCGCGAGCCGCCCAGGAATCTCCCCATGCGAGACCGCGGGGAGTGGGTCATTTCCGCGAGGGCTACCTTCGTAATGGGTGGCATGAAAGTCGCCGGACGCCCCACCCCTCCCGCGCTTTTAACGGGAAGGATGCGACGCCGCCCAATCACCCATTCGCCTTCTGCGCGCCCACCATCGACTCCATGATCTGCTCGGAAACTTCCTTTACCGAACCCGGCGAATGAGACAGAAACAGCGTATTGGTTTTATCGCTCTCGCCGATCGACTTTAGAGTGTCGAAATACTGCGTCACCATGACCAGCTGCATCACGTCTTGCGACGACGCCCCTTCCACGACCTTCTGAAACTGCTCGATCGAAACCTGCAGCCCCTCAATAATTGCCTTGCGCTGATTGGCAATGCCTTGACCTTGCAGCGCCTTGCTCTCGGCCTCGGCCTCGGCCTTCTTGACCACGAGAATCTTCTCCGCCTCGCCGCGCGCATTGGCCGCTACCTGCTCGCGCTGCGCGGCATTGATGTCGTTCATGGCTGACTTCACCTTTTGATCGGGAACGATATCGGTCACCAGCACATTCACGATCTCGTAGCCGAAGGTGGCCATGTCCGCATCCAGCTCCTGCTTCACCGCGGCGGCAATGCTTGACTGCGAGGCAAACACCTCATCCAGTGTCATGCCGGGCACGTGACCCAGAATTACCTGCTCGACATAGCTCTTGATCTGCGCCACCGGATCGGACAGCTTGTAAAAGGCGTCGTAGACCTTCTCCGGCCGCACCCGATTCTGCACCGAAATCGGAATGGTCACGAACACGTTGTCCTTGGTTTTGGTCTCCATGGTCAGCGTGATCTGGTTCACGCGCAGGCTCACCAGGCCGGCCACCGTGTCGAAGTAAGGAACCTTCCAGTTCAACCCCGCATCGGCCACGCGAAGAAACTTGCCGAACCGCGTGATCACGGCCACCTGCGCCGTGTTCACGGTAAAGAAGCTGCCCAGAATCAAGGAAAGAACGATGACAGCGATAAACGCCAACAGAACCCAGACCAATATATCCATTTCAATCCTCCACTGCCCGCCGCGGCGGCCAACGTCGAATTATACGCGCACTCCAAGGCCGACGCGTTACAGATTCGCGCTGCTCATCCGGCCAACGCCGCGCAAACAGCTTCTGTCACTTCCTGCGTCGTACTGCTGCCGCCAAGGTCTCGTGTCCTCACCTTGCCTTCGCGCAGCACCGACTCGATCGCATTCATTAGTCGGGCAGCTAACTCACTCTCCCCCAGAAAATCGAGCATCAACTGCGCCGACCAGATGCTCGCTATGGGGTTGGCCAGGTTCTTGCCCACCAGGTCGAACGCCGATCCGTGAATCGCCTGGAACAGGCTTGGGTATTTTTTCTCCGGATTGAGGTTCGCGCTCGGCGCAAGCCCGAGGCTGCCCGTGATCGCAGCCCCCATGTCGGTAAGGATGTCGCCGAAGAGATTTGTCGTCACGAATACATCCACGGTTTCCGGATGGTCGACCATGCGCACCGTCATCGAATCCACTAGTTGCTGATCCGACTTCATCTCCGGGTGTTGCGCCGAGACCTCGCGAAATACATCGTCCCAGAAAACCATGTTGTACTGCATGCTGTTCGACTTGGTCACGCTGGTAACAAGCTTGCGCTTGTGCTTCAGCGCCCATTCAAAGCTGAACCGCATCAGCCGCTCGGTGATCGATCGCGTGAAGACGATGGTTTGGATTGCGACCTCTTCGTCCTTGCCCGGATGCACCCGGCCGCCGACGCCCGCGTATTCGCCTTCGGAGTTTTCTCTCATGCAAACCATATCCAGGTCGCGCACCGTCCGATCGCGAAGCGGCGTCTCCACGCCCTCAAGCAACCGCATGGGGCGCAGGTTCACATACTGGTCCAGCCCCTGGCGAATGGGCAGCACGAGCCCCCAAAGTGTCACGTGGTCCGGGATGCGCGTGTCGCCGACCGGCCCCAGCAGAATGCCGTCGAACCCACCCCGCTCCAGTTGTCGAACGCCGTCCTCCGGCATCAGTTTCCCGGTCTTCAGATAGCGTTCCGAACTCCAGTCGAACTCCTGAAACTCAAAGGCGATGCCGCCATCCAGTCGCGCCAGGGTCTCCAAGACAGTTCTGCTCGCGCTCAGGACCTCAGGTCCAATGCCGTCCGCCGGCATAATCGCCAGATGCACATGTCTCACGTCTCTGCTCCTAAAGAAAACGATCTCGCAACGCGATCAGGAAAGCGCACGAATGCTTCCAGTGTACGATCTGCCGTGAAAGCGCGACGACTGTCCGCTGTCAGACGCTTCAGCCTTGTTTCCGCAATCCGACCTCTGAAGAATAGATTAAAGACGAAGGGAAATCCTGGATGGCGATTCAGCGTCACGATGAGCAGGCTGAGAACCAAGACCTTGGCCCTCGTGTCCTCAAGAAGATCACCACGCGCATCGTGCCGTTCATCATTGTGCTTTATTTCCTGAGCTTCCTGAATCGTGTAAATGTCGGCTTTGCCGGCCTGACCATGAACAAGGATCTCGGCCTCACTCCGCAGATGTTCGGCTTCGGCGCGGGTATCTTCTTCGTTGGCTATCTGCTCTTCGGCGTGCCGTCGAATCTTCTGCTCAACCGCATTGGCGCCCGGCGCACGATCTCCATCATGATGTTGGCGTGGGGCGTACTCTCAGGCGCAACTGCCTTTGTCACCGGGGAATATAGCTTCTATGTCATGCGCTTCGTTGTCGGTCTTGCCGAGGCGGGATTCTTTCCTGGAATCATCCTCTATCTGAGCTTCTGGTTTCCTGCACGCAACCGAGCCGGAGTCACAGCCATCTTCATGGCCGCGGCGCCGCTGTCGAACATGGTTGGCGGACCGATATCCGGCGCAATCCTCGAAATCAATGGCTTCTTGCACCTTAAAGGCTGGCAGTGGCTGTTCCTGCTGGAGGCAGCGCCGACCGTCCTGCTCGGCGTCGGCTCCTGGTTCTACCTGACCGACAAGCCCAGCCAAGCTGCGTGGCTCAAATCGGAAGAACGACGCTGGCTGGTCGACAAGATGGCTCGCGAACTGGCAGGAGCGGCAAGCAAGAGCGTGGAATCCGTCTGGTCGGCGATTTCCAATGTACGCGTGCTCGGGCTAGCGCTGGCTTACTTCGGCACTTCTACTGGACTCTACGCTGTCAGTATCTGGACGCCGCTTTTCCTGAGCCGCTTCGGCTACAGCTACATAATGCTCGGCTGGCTCACCGCCGTTCCCAACATTGTTGCCGTCGCCGGGATGATCTTGTGGGCCCGCAACTCCGACCGGCGCAACGAGCGCACACTGCACTGCTCCATCGCCTGCCTGGCCGCAGCGGCCGGCATGGGAATCGCGGGCGTTCAGGGCTCGGCGTGGCTCCTGATTGTCGGCCTGTCTCTTGCCGGTTTTGGAATCGGCGCCGCCAAGCCGCCGCTGTGGAGCATGCCAACGCAGTTCCTGTCAGGACCGGCCGCGGCTGCCGCAATTGCTCTCATCAACGCCGTGGGCAGCCTGGGAGGCTTCCTCGGCCCGGTTGCGATCGGCAAGCTAAAATCGCTTACTGGCAACTACGCAAGCGGGATGGTGTACGTTGCCGCCACGCTGGTCCTCTCAGCCGTGGTGATCCTCTTTGCCGCACCTAAAAAACAGGCCAATATCGCAGGATTCGAACGGTCGGACTGAAACAGTCCCGAGCGATGATTCTCGCACTGGAAGAATGGATCTGGATCGCGGGGGGCGGCTAGAAATATCAACCCGCGCCTCTCATGCGTCTATTAGAAGGTTCCGTTCGTACCCTGCCCGCGCAAGGCATTTTCGGCGTCCGATTTCTGTAGTTCGCTTACTTGCGGCCCTGGATGGTCTTGGGATTGACGCCGGTTTTTTTCAATGCTTTCTTGGCGGCGATGGCGTGCATCTCCTTGCCGATGCTGGATTGATTGATGCCGAGCTGAATGGCCAGGTTGATGATGTTGCCGGTGCCCCAGTAAAGCGCCAGCCCTGAGGCGTAGTGCCACAGCATGAATCCGAACATGACCGGCATCATGATGGCTAACATGCGCCGCTGCGCCGGATCCTGGCCCGGCGCGGGCGTGATGTACTGCGTAAAAAACATGCTGATGATGATGATGATGGGCAGAATGTGCATCGGGTCCGGCGAAGAGAGATCGGTGAGCCAGTACCAGTGGGCCTGGCGCAGCTCGACGGTGTTCTGCAGGACGCGGAAGTAGGCAAAGAAAAGCGGCATCTGAATCAGCATGGGCAGGCAACTGCCGTACATGTTCACGCCTTCGGTCTTGTACAGATCCATCATCTCCGCGTTCATCTCGGCCTTTTTGGGGTCGGTCGCCTTGAGATGGGCGTAGCGCTTCTTGAGCGCCTCGACCTTAGGCTGAATGCGCATCATCTTCAACGAGGACTTCATCATCATGAAGCGCGTAGGCAGCATCAGCAGGTTGAAGATGACGGTAACAACGATGATGGCCCATCCCCAATTGCCTACGCCGTGCTCATAGAGAAAGCGCAGCGCAAGATACAGGGGCTTGGCGATGACGGTGAGCCAGCCGAATTGGATCAGCGATTCCAGCGACTGGCCGTCGGCCTTGCCGTCCGCCCCAATGGCGTGGATGGAGGCGACAATATCCATCGCCTTGGGACCGGCGAAGAGGCGCAGGCGCGTGCTGCCGCTGGTGTCGCCGACAGCCAATCCGAGCACGTGGGCGGGCTTCTTTTCGCTATTCGGGTTGCTCAAATCGCTGGGCAGATCGACGGTATGATGCAGCGTAACGATTGAGGCGCGATCGGGAACGTCAGGCAGGAAGGCCGATACAAAATAGAGATCGCCGACGGCCGCGTAGGCGTAGGGCTGGTCGAAGGTAGCGTCGTTGCCCACCTTGGTGACGGATTCAGAGTCCTGCTTGCCGTCGACCGACCAGGCAAAGGTCGATAGCGCTGAGGTGCGGATCGACGACCGGGTTGAGGAAGAGGGCAAAAACTCCTCCATATCGCCGAGGCCGGAAGGCCACTGGATCAGCGCGCGCACCGGAGCGCCGTTGCGCTTCACTTCAGACTCGACGGTAATCACGTAGCTGGAGTCGAAGCGCACCGTTTTCACCACGTCCAAACCGCCAGCAGCGTAGTGAAAAGTGAGAGCGCTCGTCTCCGGGGCGACTGCGTGGCCGGTGGCAGTTGGTTGCGCGCCCGACGCTGAAACCTGATAAAGCGCCTGATTCAACTGCGTGGTCAGTGCGGGTTCATAGGTGAAGAACGAAAGCGGGAATCCAAAGTCTCTGGCGAGCTGAGGCTGTACCATATCCAGCGGCTTGCCGGCAGAGTCGTTGTACTTTTTCAGGATCCAGTGCTCGATCTGCGCGCCGCGATTGGTGAACACGATCTTGTATTGCTCGTTCTCGATGGTGGTTGTCGTCTCGAGAGCAGCGGTAACGCTGGGCGAGACAGCGAGAACCGGTGCGGAAACCGATTGTGGTTGAACTGTGGCACCGGCAGCCGGAAGCGTTGGCTGCGGCTGGTTGGGAGGCTGACTTTGGCTCTGCGCGGGGGGTGGCGGCGGCGGCGTGGGCTTGAAGAAGTATTGATAGCCCAGGAACACGACGATCAACAGCATGGTGAACAAGAGGGTGCTGCGCATGTCGCCGCCGCTGCCACTGCCGCCGGCGCCCGGCGATTGAAGATTGGGATTGCGAATTTCGGGCAAGAGATACGTCCTATTCGTTGCTCGGCGCCGTCAGGCTGCCGCTCTTTCTATGTTAATGGGTCGTGGGGGAAATTGGGTTGCTGCCGGGCCGCCGTGCTTGTTCTCGGCGGTAACTTTGGGGGAACATTGTCAAGGCCTCCGCGCCCCAACGGATTGCAGCGCAGCAGTCTCCAAATGGCCAATGCGCTCCCACGCACCGATCCGTGCGTGGCAATCGCAATGGAAGCGTACTCGGAACATGTGGGCAAATAACGGCAGCCACCGCCGGGGTTCAGCGAATGCAGAGCTGGCGAAAGCCAGCGCCGATAGAACGCGAGAGTAGCGAGCAAAAGGCGATTCATGGTGTCGGCTTTACGCGAGCGGCTCTCAATACAGACGGTTGAGCTCCGCCCGTTATTGTCTTCGCCGCTTGGGAATTTGCCTGGCGCGCCTCAGCCAACGCCTGGTGCGCTTCAGCAAATGCCTGATGGAGGATACGCACAATCTCGGCTTCGAGTTTCGCAAATTCGATAGTGAGAATAATACGGCGGGGATGAAGGATGAGGTCGCAGCCCTCGGGCAGCAAGTCCACGTGGCGGCGCAAAGCCTCGCGCATGCGGCGCTTGATGCGATTGCGCTCATGCGCCTTGCCCAGCACCTTGCCGGCAGTGAGTCCAACGCGCGCCGTGGATGGCTGGCTCGCCGCGGCGAACCTCTCATCCGCTTGCCGCAACGCCAAAAACCAGCTCATGGACGCGGATTGCCGTTTGCGGCTGGCGGAGTAGGCGCGCTGGTAATCGGCGTGCTTCCTAAGGCGCAGGCCGGACAAAGACTGAACGCCTTGCGCCGCCGGTAAATTATTCGGGATCGAACGCTCAAGTTTTTGCGAGTCCGGGCGGGAGGGGATGGTCATGGCGGTTGCGGTCGGCGTCTCAGCCGGAAGGACGATCGAACGCGATCCCTTCCAGCTCAAGCAAGTGGGGCTCAAGCAAGGCGGCGCTCGATGCCTAGTCGCGGAAGCCGGCGCTCACTGACACGCGCTTGCGGCCAATGGCGCGGCGGCGGCTGAGCACGGCTGCGCCGGCCTTGGTCTTCATCCGGGCGCGAAACCCGTGAGTCTTGACGCGCTTGCGGCGGTTGGGTTGAAATGTGCGCTTGGGCATGAAAATGCGCTCCTGTTTCCTAAAGAAAATCT
>CAZSVJ010000037.1:0-18332 GCA_964610185.1 uncultured Occallatibacter sp.
GCAGTTCCGCACCAGGGCAGAGACGGCTATCGAAGCGCTGATGCAGCATTTGATTGCGCGCGAGGCAGAGGCTGAGGCCGGCTTTGAGGTCGAGGGGCAGGGCGGATTGCTGAACGTAGTCTTCGATGAGCCGCCGGGCAAGTTCGTGATCACGCCCAACGCGCCGGTGCAGCAGATTTGGATTTCCGCGCTTTCAACCAGCTTTAAGCTCGACTGGGATGAAGCGGCAGCGGCGTTTGTGCTGCCCAGGACCGGCGAGCAGTTGACGGCGCTGGTCGATCGCCTGATCGGGGAACAACTTCAAGGCTGAGTCCGTATACCAGTTTGGTTGCTCGGACTCTATCGCGAACTTGTTTCACAATCCGCTCGGTGCCAGTCGTCCACCGGTTTCGCCGATCCACGGATGAAACTGTGCCCCATCCATCGGATGCTTGTTGTCCGATGGGTGGGAGCCCGTAGAACTCCATGACGACGTCTCGTATTGTCGAACGCGCATTCTTGCTTTTTCCTCGTGTGGGGACTCAGAAGTTCCTCGCAGAAGTACGCGATGAAGATGCAGGTCCTTCGACTCCGCTGTAGAACGCTTCGCTCAGGATGACCGCCTCTTTGGGGGTATAGTGTGCATGGCATTTGCTGAACGAACTTTAGGCTCTTGACAATTGCCGAATCTTTTCCCCTTGACAGCTTAGGAGAGTTCGCGCTACTCTCCTAATCATATTAGGGGTGACTTGTGAACGACCAGGCTCAGCTGCTTCCCGGCACTCTCGATTTGCTTATTCTCAGGGCGGTCTCGCTCGGGCCCCTGCATGGCTACGGAATCCTCTTGCGCATCGGCCAAATCTCAGACAATGCGCTGCTGATCGAGCAGGGCGCGCTTTATCCCGGCTTGTTTCGCCTCGTGCGCCAGGGACTGCTCAAGGCCAGCTGGGGGACATCGGAAAACAATCGCCGCGCCAAGTTCTACTCGCTCACCGCCGCGGGCCGCAAGCGCCTGCGCGAAGAGACCGCCAGTTGGAACCGCCTGGCCACCGCCATTGCATCCGCGCTTTCGCAGCAACCGGAGGAAGCATGAAACTCCTTGACTGGGTTCAGATCCGCATCGCCGCTCTTTTCCAGCGCTCGCAGTTGCGCGCCGAATTGGACGAAGAACTGCGCTCGCACATTCAGCACCGCGCCGACGACCTTGAACGCTCCGGCCTTGATCGCGCCCAGGCCGAGCGCCGCGCCCGCATTGAGTTTGGCGGCCGCGAAAAGTACAAGGAAGAAATCCATTCAGCGCTCGCGGGCAACTTCATCGAAACAGCGATGCAAGACGTCCGCTACAGCCTTCGCGTCCTGCGCAAGTCTCCCGGATTCACTGTTGCCGCGGTGCTGACGCTGGCATTGGCAATCGGCGCAAACGCCGTCGTTTTCGGTGTTTTGAACGCGCTGTTCCTGCGCCCGCTGAATGTGCCAAATGCGCAGAGCTTATACACGCTCGAGCGCGGCGGCTATAAAGATCAGGCTACCTCGTATCCCGACTATCTCGACCTGCGCGATCGCAACCGCAGCTTCGAGAGTCTGACGGCATACATCCTCACTCCGGTGGGGATGGATACGGGCAACAATCCTTCCCAAGCTTGGGGGTACGAAGTAACCGGAAACTACTTCGACGCGCTAAGCATCCAGCCGTATCTTGGCCGGTTCTTCCACGACGCCGACGAGCATGGCCCCAACAGCGCTCCGTATCTTGTAATCAGTTATGCATATTGGCACAGCCATTTTCAAGACGACCGCGGCGTGGTGGGCCGTGGCGTTCTAGTGAACAAGCATCCTTTCACCATCCTGGGCGTTGCGCCGCCCGAGTTTAGCGGCACACTGCTTTTCTTTTTTCCCGACTTCTGGGCGCCGATGGTTGAACAGGAGCAGATACAGGGGCTTAAAGTCTTGGACGCGCGCGGAGAGCGCGACATGTACATGACGTTGGGCCATCTGAAGCCGGGAGTAACTCCGGCACAGGCTATCGGCGATCTGAACTCTGTTGGTGCCTATCTGGAAAAAACATACCCCAAAACGGATGCCTATATGACCTATTCCCTGGCGCGCCCAAGTCTTGCCGGCGACATGCTCGGGACCCCGGTGAAGGGATTCATTACCGGAATGATGCTGATGTCGGGATTGATTCTGCTGGCCGCCTGCGCCAATCTGGGCAGCCTGTTCGCTGCGCGCGCCGCCGACCGTTCCCGCGAAGTGGCTCTGCGCCTCGCGCTTGGTTCAAGCCGCAAGCGCATTCTGCGCGGAGTGTTTACAGAAGCGGTGCTGATCTCGCTGCTCGGCGGCGCTCTGGGACTTGTGGGCAGCGTGGCTCTGTTGCGCGAGTTGAGCATGTGGAATCCAATTCCCCAATTTCCAATACATATTCCGGTGTACGCGGACGCGAGCGTCTATCTGGCCGCGTTGCTGCTGGCGTTGGCGAGTGGATTCCTCTTTGGCGCGGTCCCGGTAAGGCAGATCCTCCGCACCAACCCATACGAAGTGGTCAAAGCAGGTTCAACCGGGATCATTGCCAGTAACGCCGCACGGCGGATTACTCTTCGTGACCTGTTGCTCGTAGTTCAGATTGCCATTTGCGCCGTGCTGGTTACTTCTTCGCTGGTTGCCGTGCGCGGGCTGGTGCGCTCGATGCACGCCAACTTTGGGTTCGAAGCGGAGAACGCAATGCTGGTGGATACAGCTCTCAAGATGGCCGGCTACGACGGCGACAGAGTGCCGGCTATGCAAAAGCGGATGATCGGAGCGCTGGAGACGATTCCGGGCGTAAAGGCTGTGGGTCTGATTAGCTACATTCCACTTGGTGGCGGCGGCTCAACCGAGGATGTCTTCACCGACCAAACGACGGATTTGAAAACATCGAACGCCGCTGCCAACGTCCAGGAGTTCAAAATATCTCCTGAATATTTCCATGCGGCCGGTACATCCCTGTTGAGCGGCAGGAGTTTGTCGTGGGATGACAACAAAGATTCGCCGCGCGTGGCAGTGGTGAACACTGTGTTTGCGCGCAAGGTCTTCGGCTCGGTTACCAATGCGATCGGCAGATATTACAAACGGGAAGATGGAACGCGCGTACAAGTGGTCGGCGTCGCAGAGGATGGAAAGTACTATCAACTTACTGAAGATCCGCGGCCGGCGATGTTTCTTCCATTTTTGCAGTCGCCCTCTAGTCTGACATGCCTGGTGGTGCGCTCTGACCGCGATCCGCGGCAGTTAGGGCCGGAACTTAGGAGCAGACTGCGGGACCTCGATCCGAGCCTGCCTGTGAACATCCAAACTTGGACACAGGGATTGGATGTGGCCTTATTTCCCTCGCAGGTAGCGACGGTGGCGCTCGGAGTGCTGGGCGGGATGGGCGCGATGCTGGCCCTCACCGGCATCTTTGGAATGGCTTCATACTCGGTGAGCAAGCGGTTGCGCGAGATAGGCATCCGCATCGCCCTCGGCGCTCGACGCAAGGAAGTGCTACAGGCGGCGTTGGGCCGGCCAGTGAAATTGCTGGCAATCGGTTCGGCGGCAGGAATGTTTCTCGGAATTCTCGCCGCCAAGGTGCTTTCTTACATCGTCTATCAGGCAAATCCACGCGATCCGCTGGTGTTGGCTGGCGTTGTTCTAGCCATGCTGTTGCTGGGCCTCGTAGCCACGTGGATTCCAGCCCAACGCGCGCTGTCGGTCAATCCAATGATGCTGCTCCGCGAGGAGTGAGCTTTATCGAAGGAGCTCCGTCGCGCTCCTTATAACCGGAGGAAGCATGAAAGTTCTCGATTCGATTCGCTTCCGAATCTCCGCTCTCTTTCAGCGTTCGCAAATGAACGCCGAGTTGGAAGAAGAACTTCGCTCGCACATTCAGCATCGCGCCGACGATCTTGAACGCTCCGGCCTTGATCGCGCACAAGCCGAACGCCGCGCCCGCGTAGAATTCGGCGGCCGCGAGAAATACAAAGAAGAAATCCACGCAGCAGGCGGTGGCAATTTCATCTCCACCATATTGCAGGACCTGCGTTACAGCCTGCGCGTTCTGCTGAGGTCTCCCGCCTTCACCATCGTCGCCGTTTTGACGCTGGCGTTGGCCATTGGCGCCAACGCCATCGTCTTTGCCGTCTTGAACGGGCTGTTCCTTCGCCCGCTCAATGTTCCTGAAGCGCAGAGCCTTTACGCAATCCAGCGCGGCAACGACAATTACATCGTCCAGTCTTATCCCGACTATCTCGATCTGCGCGATCGCAATCGCAGCTTTGATGCCCTGGCCGCTTACACCATCGTGCAAGGGGGCCTCGACACCGGCAAGGATCCATCTCATGTCTGGTTCTATGGAGTGAGCGGGAATTACTTCAACGCATTGGGCATTCAGCCCTATCTAGGCAGGTTGATTCAACCGTCCGATGAGCGCGGCCCCAATAGCGCTCCGTATATCGTGCTCTCCTACGCGTATTGGCACAGCCAGTTTCAAGACGATCGCGCCGTGCTCGGCCGTGTCGTCAACCTGAACAAGCATCCCTATACCATCCTCGGCGTGGCCCCGCCTGAGTTTCGGGGGACCTTGCTGTTTTTCTCGCCCGATTTCTATGTGCCGATGGTGAACCAGCAACAGTTGGTCGGGTGGGCAGACCCGAATGCGCGCGGTACCCGTTGGGTGTTTGAGGTCCTCGGCCATCTGAAGGCAGGAGTCACTCCGGCCCAGGCGGCTGCCGATCTAAGCTCTATCGGATTCTACTTACACCAGGCGTATCCCAAAGACGATGACCAGTCGACCTTTTCCCTGGTGCGTCCAGGCTTGCATGGCAACTTCTTTGCTCCCGCGATGCGAGCATTTCTCGCCGGTCTGATGGTGCTCGCGGGGCTGATTCTTTTGGCCGCGTGCGCCAACCTCGGCACCCTGTTTGCCGCGCGAGCCGCCGACCGCGGACGGGAAGTGGCTTTGCGACTCGCGCTTGGCTCCAGCCGCACACGCATTCTGCGTCAACTGCTGACCGAAGCTGTTCTGATTTCGCTCGCCGGCGGCGCTGCCGGGCTTGTGGGCAGCGTCGCGATGTTGCACCGGCTGAGCGGGTGGCATCCATTTCCGCAATTCCCTATGAATATTCCTGTGAACCCGGACGCAAATGTCTATCTGGTGGCTTTGCTTTTGGCGTTGGTGAGCGGACTTCTCTTCGGCATTGTCCCGGTGCGCCAGGTGCTGCGCGCCAACCCCTATGAGATCGTCAAAGCCGGTTCGAGCGCCAGGCTCGGGCAGAGAATTTCGGTTCGCGACATTCTGCTGGTCGTGCAAATTGCCATTTGCGCGGTGCTGGTCACCGCTTCGATGGTCGCAGTGCGCGGACTGGCGCGTTCAATGCACACCAACTTCGGATTCGATCCGGAGAACGTCATGCTCATCTATACCGATCTGCAAATGGCCGGCTATAGCGAGGACAAAGTGCCCGCAATGCAGAGGCGCATGATCGATGCGATGCAGGCAATTCCTGGCGTAACCTCGGCGGGATTGGTGAGTGTTCCCCCATTGCAAATGGGCTGGGACCCTTCGGATGTATTTGCCGACGCCACGACGGATTTGAAGCCGGCAAATGCCGCCGCCACCGCCATTAGGTACTGCATATCTACCGAATACTTCGACGCGGCGCGGACCACGCTGCTGATGGGCAGGAATATCTCGTTGCGCGACGACCTGAATGCACCCCAGGTGGCCGTTGTGAATCTGGAGTTCGCCCGCAGGATCCTCGGCTCCAAAGCCACCGCCCTTGGCCGCCATTTCAAGCTGCCGAATGGAACCCGCATCGAAGTAGTCGGCATTGTCGAGGACGGAAAATATACCGCAAACCTTGCCGAAGCCCCGCAGCCTGCGATGTTTCTGCCCATACTTCAAAACCCCAAGAGCGAGGCGAGCCTTGTGGTGCGATCGAATCGCGGTGGGCCGGAACTGGCCTCGGCCATCAGGAGCAAACTGCGGGACCTCGACCCCGGCCTGCCTGCATTTCTGCAAACATGGAACCAAGAGATGAACGGCGCCCTGTTCGCTTCGCGCATCGCTACGATGTCCCTGGGTGTGCTGGGCATGATGGGCGCGATGCTGTCGATCACCGGCATCTTCGGAATGGCAGCCTACTCGGTGAGCAAGCGGCTGCGCGAACTGGGCATTCGCATCGCCCTCGGCGCGCAGCGAACGGAAGTGCTGAAGGCGGCATTGGCGCGGCCCGTGAAATTGCTCGCAATCGGCTCGGCGTCAGGGCTGCTCCTCGGAATTCTCGCCACCCGGGTGCTGGCCTTCATTGTGTATCAGGCAACGCCTCGCGATCCGCTGGTGTTGGGCGGCGTTGTTCTAGCCATGCTGTTGCTGGGCCTCGTAGCCACGTGGATTCCAGCGCAACGTGCGCTGTCGGTCAATCCGATGATACTGCTGCGCGAGGAGTGAGCCAGCTGTTCGGATGAAGTAATTCGCGCACTTTCAAAACAAGCTAAGGGGCTTACTTCTTGTCGAATTCGAGCGTGCAGGCGCGGCCTTCCACGCGCGTGCCTTCACCGTGTTTATCCTCGAAGTGAGACCTGATGTGATAGCCGTACTCGGTGCCTCTGGATGTATCGTTTCCGGGGACGTATTCCTTTGAGCCGGTCATGCCGTTGGCATAGAGCTTGCCGATGCCGTCGTCGCCGATGGTCCCGTCAATCACCAGAAATCCCGGCTGGTCCTCGGTGCCGTGAAGTCCGTGAAAATGGCCGTACTTGACCACGCTCATGAACTGGTAGGAAAAGCCCAACGCGCCACGCAACGGTTCGCATGAGACGGTCGTTTGCCATTTGCCGTCGAAGCGAGTCGGATGATCGGGAGACTCCTGTGCAATGGCCGCTGCCGGCAAGAACAGCAGGCCTATGGCCGCAAGAAGACTGCCCGTTTTCCGCATTGCGCTCCGCCTCCGTTCACCTATAGTAGGGAGACTGCGGCTCGGTTGCCAAGAAAAATGTAGACCAGCCTGGATGACAGACCCGCAAACACAAGGAGCCTGCTTGCCACTGCGGGTTAACCGGCGGCTCACCGATTTCAAAAGCCCGGAGGGGTCGGTGATGGCGTTCCGGCTGGCGCTTCTGCTGGCGCGGCCGAACCCGGTTGCCGCTTGGTGAATTCAAAGGTGCAGGGACGGCCGACAATACCGAGCCCTTCATTCCTGAGGCCGGTTCCGGTAGTCTCCTTGAAGTCGGCTTTCACGTCCCAGGTATATTCCTCGCCTTTGTGAGCGAAGATTCCGCGAGCATACTTTCTGGAATTGATGAAACCGTCTCCGGTCAGCTTTGCGCTGCCGTTTTCTTCGATTTTGCCGCTGAGCACAAAGGAGCCGGGCTCACCCTCTGTTCCGCGCGCGCCGCGCAGGTCGCCGCCGGTTATGACGCTGTCAAGAAACCAGGTGAACCCCTCGGTATTTCCTTTTGGCGGGCAAACGATCTTGGTGCGCCAGGTGCCGTCGAACTTTAGGGTAGGATGTTCCGCGGCGATGAGAATTCCTGGCAGAAAGATAAGTGCAGAGACGAACAAAAAACGGGTGGCTTTCATTCCGTTTTCCTCCGCCGGGATTCTAGCACCGTGGTTACGCAGTGTCCACGGATCATGCCCGCTTTTAAGAACGGGGACGGTCCAACGCGCCGGCCGGAGCGTCCCCGAGTCCTTACTGCAATTTGTAAACGGTTTGCAAAACCCGATCCGCCAGAGCTTTGGGGAGCGGGGCATAGGAAAGATTGGAGACTTCGCTCTCACCAGAGTTGACGATCCAGCTCAGAAGGTCCTTGAGCACCTTCGCCTTGGCCGCATCCGGGGAGTGGACCGGAATCAGCAGGTAAGTAAAGCTGGAAATGGGATAGGCATTGGCGCCGGGAGCATTCGTGATCGAGACGCGGTAGTCGGCAGGGATTACCTTGACGTTGGAGCCGGCTTCAGTCACGCCTTCGATGGAAGCCCTCTCCCAGTTGCCGGCGGCGTTCTTGACCTCGCCAAAGCTGATCTTGTTTTGCAGCGCATAGATGAGCTCTACGTAGCCCACGGCGCCGGGCAACTGACGAACCATACCGGCTACGCCCTCATTGCCTTTGCCCCCTACGCCGACCGGCCACGCTGGCGACGTGCCCTTTCCTGGGCCGTTCGCCCACTCATTGCTGACCTTGCTGAAGTAGTCGGTAAGGATGAAGGTGGTGCCACTGCCGTCAGAACGATGGACGACGATGATCTTCTGATCCGGCAGCTTCACGCCCGGGTTGTCCTTGGCCACGCGGGGGTCATTCCAGTTGTTGATCTTGCCCAGGAAGATGTCCGCCAACACATCGCCGCTGAACTTGACGTCGCTGACGCCAGGAACGTTGAAGATGGGCACAACTGCGCCGAGCACGGTGGGAATGTGCACAAGCTTGACCTTCGATGCGGCCAGCGCGTCATCGGTCATGGGCATGTCGGACGCTCCGAAGTCCACCAGTCCGGACGTAAACTGCTTGATCCCACCCCCAGATCCGATGGACTGATAGTTGATGGTGACTCCGGGGTGAGCCGCGGCATACTCACTAAACCATTTGGAGTAAATTGGATAAGGGAAAGTGGCGCCGGCCCCGACTAAGTTCTGGGCCCGTGCGGCGCTCATGGCCAATACGAACAACATAACGCAAAGCAATGTCTTCTTCACTGAGAGCTCCTTGCAGAAATCCTGCCATGAGCGATTGTCTACGCGCAATGTTACGGGGGTTTGAATTGAGCGCAGGATTGTTCAAGTTTTTAGGTTCCCAGGTAACCGGCCGGAGGAGCAACCAACGAGAAGGCGCCCGCCCCAGTGAAAGTTGTAAGGAGTTGGTCAGAATTGCTCGGCATTTCGCACGGGAAGTCGGCTACGATGGATTGAAATCCCGCCCGTGCGCTGGACAGTTTGCACGATCCAGTTGAAATAAGACTTCCCGCTTTTACTTCCCGCAGGTTATAAGTGTAAGGAATTCGAATTGACAAATGCCCTTGAACCGTCTCTTCCCCGGTAACAGATGGACTCGTAAGGCTGAGCGCCGCATTCTCAGGGTGTCGATAGTTGCCATACTGACCCAGATCCCATCCATCCAGCTGCAAGCGCAATCCACGTCCGCGATTTCGCCGCCCGATGGGCCGGAGCCTGTTCTGGTCTATCGCAATGCGCATGCAAAAAAGCCGGACTTGCCCGCCATCATTAATGGGCGGCCGTATGCGCGACCATCGAGGAAAGATCAGTTCAACGACTATCTTCGCGACACCTATGGTCTTCCGGCGCTGGCACGCACCGCTGTGCGCGCCTCGTACGGTCAAGGCATGGGCCTGCCCAGCGGGTGGGGCCAGGATTGGCCAGGATTCGGCCAGCGCTTCGGTTCCTCCTCGGCCGTCACGGTGATTGACGGCAATATGCGCTACGGCATGGAGACGCTCTTCAAGGAGGACATGCGGTATATTCCGTGTCACGGCTGCTCGGCAAAGCGGAAGATCGAAAACGCTCTGATGGCCGAAATTACCGCGCGCCACGACTCCGATGGGCATAGATTTTTTACACTCACGCCAGTTCTCTCGGACATGACCGGTCCGATCATCGCCAACAGTTTCTGGGTGCCTGACCATGGCCCTGTGGACGGTGTAATCGGCTCGCGCATTACTGTTGCCACACGCGTTGGCGCGCATCTGTTCAATGAGTTTGTGCTGGAGTTGCGCCACCACGACCCCAAGCTGCCGGACTGAAGACTTTTCTCTCACCCTTCGCCAAATGCGCGAATCTGGATTACCGCAAGAGTCTAAATGCTCGCCGGAATTGTTTTCTCGCCTGCCATCGCGTGCGCGAGAGGCAGTGTGAAGTGGAACCGGGCGCCTGAGCCTAGTTCGCTTTCCGCCCAGATCCGGCCACCGTGAGCTTGGACGATATGTTTGACGATGGCCAGGCCGAGCCCGGTGCCGCCGGACTCGCGGGAACGGGCTTTGTCGACTCGGTAGAAGCGCTCGAAGATGCGTCCGAGGTGCTCAGAGGCGATGCCGGGGCCAGAGTCCTGTACCGTAAATTGCACTTCAGTTTCCAGGAGGCGCGCGCCGACGCGGATGCGCTTGCCGGTAGGGCCGTATTTGAGAGCGTTTTCGATCAGATTGCCAAATACCTGGTTTATGGCGTCGGGGTCGGCCATCACCGTGGCTTCCGGCGCACCCGAGAATTCAAGCTTTACCTTGGAATCGACGGTGATCCCGCCCAGCGACTCAATGGCGTCGTGAACCAGCGCAGAGGCGCGAATCGTCTGTAGCGCGACCTTATAGTCTGGGCTCTCGACGCTGGCCAGGGCTAGCAGATCCTCGGTCAGCCGGTTCATGCGCGTGGCGTTTTTATGGATGATGCCGAGGAACTCGCGGGTGGTTTCAGGGTTGGGATCCGGATCCTCGACCAGCGTTTCAACGTAGCCCTGGATCGAGGTGAGCGGGGTGCGAAGCTCGTGGCTGACGTTGGCTATGAAGTCTCGGCGAGACTTTTCAGCTGCCTCGATGCGGGTCACATCGTGGAGCACGACGAGCGCGCCGCCGCTGGGAAGAGGCGCTGCATTGATCTCGAAGATGCGGCCTGGAGCCAGCGAACTGGCGCGGCCGAAGCGCACTTCCCGGTTCTCCAGGGCGCTGCGGACACAGGCCAGGACCTCGGGGTCGCGCACCGAATGCACCAAAGGACGGCCGGGATGAATCTCTGTGCCCGCGATCTGCCGCATTACTGCGTTGGACCAACGGACAAGCCCCTCGGCAGTAATAGCCACGACCGCCTCCTGCATGGAATCGAGCATGGCGGCCAGCTCTTGGCGGCGGCTCTCGATCTCCGCGAAGCTTTGTCCGAGGCGTTCGGCGGTCTGGTCCAGAGCCGCTTCCATGGCGGAGAGCTCGTCGTCTTCGCGCTCGCCCAGGCGTGCGCTCAAATCGCCGCTGGCGATGCGCCGGGCAAAGGCAACCACGCGTTGCAGGCGAGCGGAGATGCGGCTGGCGACCCAAGCCGCAATGGGAATAGCAACCGCCAGCGCTATGACTCCAGACCAGAACGCCTCGCGGCCGAGCAGGTGCAAGTCCACCCCTGCCGAATGCTCAATAAGGCGGCGAAAAACAAACTCCATCACCACGGTGTGCAGAACCAGCAGCAGCACCAGCAGCGTGAGGAGTTTGGTGAATACTTTTGGGGTCAATCGTCGCCGCTCCCATCCGGCACTGTTCGGCGGGCGGGCGGCTCGTCATTCGCCTTTGGGAAGCTCGAAGCGATAGCCGGCGCCGCGCACCGTTTTCAAGTAGCGCGGATTCTCAGGATCGACCTCGATTTTCTCACGAATGCGGCGCACATACACATCGACGGAGCGGGGAGTGACAAAGCGGGCATCGCCCCAAACGGCGTCGAGCAGATGATCGCGGCTGAAAACCCGGCCCGGATGGCGGGCCAGATAATCCAGCAAACGGAACTCGGTCGCCGTGGTGGTGGTCAGCTGGCCGCGCACCGTCAACTGCATTGCGCCTGCGTCGATAATGACCTCTTCGAAACTGATGATGGAGGGCGAAGTAGGACGTTCAAACCGGCGCAGCACGGCCTTGACCCTGGCCACCAGCTCGCGGGTTGCGAAGGGCTTGGTGATGTAGTCGTCGGCGCCCAGCTCCAGGCCCAGCACGCGGTCGTTTTCACCGGCGCGGGCTGTCAAAAAGATAATGGGAATCGTTGACAGTGCGGGGTTGGTTCGCAGGCGACGGCAAACATCCAGGCCGTCTCCGCCGGGAACCATGATGTCCAGCAGAAACAAGGCCGGCGGTTGGCGCTCGGCATCGGAAATTACATTGGTTGCGGTGTGAAACAAGCGTGCTGAAAATCCTGCGGCTTCAAGATGGTGCTGCACGAGCCGCGCGATATCGCTTTCGTCTTCCAGGACAAATACGGTTTGGCTCAAACGGTCGGCCCTCACCCGGCGACCATTTGCTTTCAGAAAGCTGAGGCCGCGCGGAACCATTAACAGAGTAATGCAGCCGGGCAAATAGATTGCAAACGTTTGATGAATTTGGACACAGGGTGGGCTTCAACTTTCTCTTGACTCCCCGGCGCGGGCTCTGCAAAACTGTCGTGCACTCATTCGGGCGCTTTTGGGCAACCACTCATTCGTTCCAGCGGCAAATCCCCCGTTGTTCCCCGCATCGGGTCAAACTGGATTGTAAGAATTGGCGGCCTGCACTAACGAGCCGCAGAACAGAGCAGCGGCCCCTGGGTAATCCGGTGAGTCGACTAAAAATCCATCGAAGATCGGGAGGGAAAGATGAGGAAGAAAATCCTGGCGGAACTCTTGGGCACCTTTATTCTGGTGTTCTTCGGCGTAGGAACGGCAGTTGTAGCGGGTGATAAGGTGGGAATTCTGGGCATTGCGTTCGCATTCGGCCTTGGACTCATCGCGGCAGCCTACGGAATTGGCCCGATCTCCGGGTGCCACATCAACCCGGCTGTTAGCCTGGGCGTGTGGGCGGCCGGGCGTATGTCGGTGAAGGAAATGGCCGGATACTGGCTCGGCCAGTTTTCGGGCGCAATCGTGGCCGCATGGGTGATTTCGATCATCGTCCGCGGTATCGCCGGCGGATACGACATTGCCGCCAGCGGCCTGGGCCAGGACGGCTGGGGCGTCGGCTACCAGGGCGGCTACAACATCACTTCAGCCATCCTGTTTGAGTTTATCGCCACGTTGATTTTTGTCGTTGTCATTCTCGGCTCGACCCAAAAAAGCGCCCCTGCCGGGTTTGCCGGGCTGGCCATCGGCATCACCCTGGTTGCCATTCACATCACCGGTATCCACATCACCGGCGTGAGCGTGAACCCGGCCCGCAGTCTTGGACCCGCGCTGATTGTGGGCGGCCAGGCATTGCAGCAGGTTTGGCTCTTTCTGCTCGTACCAAGTCTGGGCGGCCTGGTTGC
The DNA here is from genome assembly GCA_964610185.1 of uncultured Occallatibacter sp. Lineage (GTDB taxonomy): Bacteria > Acidobacteriota > Terriglobia > Terriglobales > Acidobacteriaceae > Telmatobacter. Next base: position 12,960 of record CAZSVJ010000037.1, read on the forward strand.
CGGATTGTTGTTCCGGACCAAGACGCTGGCCGCGGAATAGGCGAGTGATCCGCTTGTCGCGTAGACGAGCCTTCCAGGTCCCGGAAAGATTCGTCCGGAAGGAGGCGGGGGTTTTCACGGGCCGCGGGAAAACTCGGATACTATAACGGAAGGGCGAGATTTGGGGGATGGAAAAGCCTCGTGAACCGTTCCTGCGGGATCCTGGTGCGATCCGCTTTTCGCCCTTTCTAAGAAATTGAGTTTTTCCGCAGCCTGTTCCGCCGTGCCTCACGGACCTATCAAAAGAATCTGGGGCTTTGGCCTCTGGGGGATCAAAGACATCATGGCAACCCAAACAGTATCATTCGAGATCAAGCGCCAGGCTAGCCCCGATTCCCCGTCCGTTTGGGAAAGCTTTGAGCTCGAATGGCGCCCCGGCATGAACGTCATCTCCGCCATGATGGAGATCGCCGCCAACCCCGTTACTGCCGACGGCCGCGCCACTACCCCCATCACCTACGACTCAAATTGTTTGGAAGAAATCTGCGGTTCATGCGCCATGAGGATTAACGGCAAGGCCCGCATGGCATGCTCCGCTCTGGTTGACAATCTAGAGCAGCCCATCCGCCTTGAGCCGCTCTCGAAGTTCCCGCTGATCCGCGACCTTCAGGTCGATCGCTCTGTGCTGTTCGAAAACCTGATGAGGGTCAAAGCCTGGGTTCCCGTTGACGGCACGTACGATCTGGGTTCGGGTCCCCGCGTCTTCCCTCAGCAACAGGAAGCCAACTACCCGCTCTCCAACTGCATCTCCTGCTGCTGCTGCATGGAAGTCTGCCCGCAGTTCAATGAGGACACCGGCTTCGTCGGCGCAGCCACCATCGCCCAGGTCAAGCTATTCAATAATCACCCCACCGGAAAAGTCTTCAAGGAAGATCGCCTTCGCGCCCTGGCCGGCGATGGCGGAATTCAGGAATGCGGCTTCGCCCAGAACTGCGTCGAAGCCTGCCCCAAGCAGATTCCGCTGACCGACGCCATCTCCGACATCAGCCGCGACGTGCTGATTCAGAAGGCGAAAGACTTCCTGCGCAGCTAAAGGCCGGGTGCCTCAGGTCTCGTCTTTGAGACCTGGGATTGAAGTAAATCGCCATAGCCTCAAGCCGCCGGTTTTAGCCACTCCGCCACAGCCTCCGGGTTCCGATCGATCACCAGAAGATATGCCCGCGCCGGGGCATCCGGATTCTTGCGGCACTGCTCCCAATCCCGCAACGTGCCAACCGGAATCCGATACGTTGCCGCAAACGCCTCCTGCGTCAGACCCAGCCGCTCCCGCAGCTTTTTCACATTGACCAAACGGTACAAGCCCAGCTTCTCGAGCTCCTCGTCGGTCCCGCGCGGAATTGGTTGCGCATCAGGATCTGCAAGCGCAGCCGCAGTCAGCTCCTCATCTGTGAGCGCATCGATCGCGTCCCAGTCCGTATCTGTCTCCGGAAATGGGTCGCCGGGCTCATGATCGACCACAATCATATTGTTCAACTTCATTCTTGTTGGCCTTTCTTACAGAAATGATCCGCGTGATGCCTGTTTGAGAAAGCGTGGAGACGACATACAGGATTCGCCTCCTACCCAAACCCAAGGTTGCGATGCGTTCTTCGCCGTAATCAAACCTGTCATCGATCCGGAAGTCTTTGTGGGCATCCTCAAGCACAGGAATCCCTTCTTCAAGAGACATTCCATGCTTGCGACGGTTCAGGGCATCCGTTTCCGGATCCCACGTGTACCGCATGGGTAAAGCATACGGCTAAGCCGTAGTCGAATCAACCCTAAACTCAACCACGGCCTAGCTCAGACGCAATGCAGCGGCTATTTCCCCGCTCCAATTCCCCACTGGATGCGCAATCCCCCGCGAATGGTCATTGGCAAACTCGGAAACCCAATCGGCGCGATGTGTTGATTGTTGGTCAGATTCTCCGCTTGCCCATAAATCCCGATCCACGAGAGCAGGTTGTAGCTGCCGCCGAGATCCAGCTTGGCATAGCCATGATCCAGATTCCGGTTCGGCAGAAGCAAACTGTTTCCACCGTTCAAGTCGTCGTAGCCCAGAAAGTCTGAGTCATCCGACCGGCTCGCAAACGCCGCGGTGAATACACCAGTCAACCGATCGGTTGCGTAAGTCGCCGCAAAGAATCCCGTATGCGGCGCGCGCCTGAATGGCCGCGCACCTTGCAGTGGCGAATCGGTCCCGATGGGGATGCCGTTGGGTACGCCGTCGTAGGTCGGAATAGGTCCCAGTAGCGTCACGTCGTTATTGGTAAACGAGCGCTGCACCACCGCGTCAACGTAGGTGTAGCCGCCGCGGAGGAAGATGTTGCGCCCGATCCCGCCCTCTACTGTCGTTTCTAATCCGAGCGCGCGAAAAGCCTCCGAGTTGATGCTCAGCTCATAGGCCCCGCTCGCTTGCAAAAACTGTTCAAGCAGGTTCTGCTGGGCCGGATTCAGACTGGGCAGAAGTTCGGGAACCAGATCGAGGCCGACGTACTCGATTTGGCGGCCAAACTCGTTGTGAAAGAAGCTGGATCGGAAGACCAGCCGCTGGCTAAAGAACGACTGCTCCGCGCCACCCTCGTAGGTGCGCGCCTCAGGCGCAGACAACGGCGCGATGTGCAACTGCTGGATCGTGGATTGGCCGCCATTGGTGAGCAGGAAGTTATACAGCGAATAGAACTGGTCAGTGAGCGCGGGCTCGCGCACCGCATCGCCAAAGTTGAAAAGTACACGTGTCCCGCTGAAAATGCCCTTCCGCGGTCGCAGCGCATAGTATGTTAGGCCGGCGCGCGGCGAAGTTTGCGTCCCAAAGACCGCATACCGCTCCAGGCTGCCTCCCAGCGTATAAAAGAATCGATTCTTGAAGTCCCCATGTATCGCCGCCAGGTAGTCGTAGTTGTTCCAATCCACCGATGGCTCCGAACCATGGGGGTCCGCGCCGCGCTCGTCCTCGTAATGGAAGCCGACCATGCCGGCTATATGCGGCGTGAAGCTGTAATCGCCCTGATAGCCAATCTGATCGCGGTTCGAAACAAGCTGATGTCCCTCCGGATAAGGCGGGGCGCCGTAGCTTGCGTAATCCAGCAGCGCCTGTCCGCTCACCGAGTAGCCATTGGCCCCGGTAATGGTTACAGGGTAGCCGAAGCTGTCTCCATAAGCATCGAAGGTTCCGCTGCCTTCTTGCGACCACATGTCATATTGCTCGCGCTTGCGGGTCAACCCGTACCGAACGCTCTGGTGAAATTCCGGCGTTGTCTGGTTGTCCAACGACGCGCTGATGAAAATGTCCTGATCCTTCTCCGTTGCCTGATCCGCCACATGATAAAAATCCCACGCATTTGGAACCCCGGTTCCATCCACGCCATAGTGCAGCGTCGCGCGAATCTGAGTGCTCCCGCTCGGCTGCCAGCCAACATTGGCCGCCGTGGTGGCCACGTGATACTCGTCGTTGGACAAATCGTTGGCCGTCTGCAGCCAACTGAAAGCGCCGAGGTAGTCGAGCTTGTTATAAGCCCCGGCAACTTCAAGTTCTTCGCGCGAAGTGTTCAGGTTCCCGGCATCGCCATGGAAAAGCAGCGAAGGGAAATTCGTCGTCCCGTGCGGAGTGGTCAGGCTCACCACGCCACTCTCCGCATCGGCTCCGTAAAGGTCCGAATTAGGCCCGCGATAAACCTCCGCGCTCTCGACGGCCGTTGTTGAAAGAGGCCCAAAGTCGAAGCGCCCGCCCAGGTCGCCCGCGCTCACACCGTCCACAAGAATCTTGTTGTCGTCCGAATCGCCGCCGCGAATAAACAGAGAGGTTTGCGCTCCCATCTGGCCGCTCTGCGCCACAAACGTGCCTGGCATCAGACGCAGCGAACTCCCCAGGCCGTCCCGTAGCGAAAGGTCCAGCGGACCGAGCACGCTGGTGGCGGCGCTGGTCTGCGCCTGCGGCGTTGGCGTTCCGGTTGCTGTCACCACGATCGACTCGCGCGCCCACTCCGGTTCAAGCACCAGGTTGCGTTCAACGTTGTCCAATCGCCCCGCGTAGAAGCCGGGCGTCTGCAACTGCCGGAAACTCTTCGCCGAGACCACAAGGAAGAATCGTCCCGCTGAACCTGTCGTAATTTGAAAGCCGCCGTCGGCCTTCGATATATCGGTGGCAACCACTTTCCCGTTGCTCAGCAGGATTACGTTGGCGCCTGTGACCTTGGCGCCCGATGCGTCGGTCACAACTCCGTGGATGGATGCCGCATGGCACACCTTTGCAAATGCCAGAATGGCGGCGAATAAAGCGCAGTACACACGAGGCGAGATGCGGACAAGGCGTCCGCGCAATGATTCGGAAACAGGCATGATGGCTCCTTCGTTCCCCTCGGAACGCAAGCGGGTTAAAAACGCCTCGGACCGGTCTCCTGACTTGCGCCTTTTTCAGCCACCTTCCCAGAAACAAGCCTCTTCGGCCCGGCTCCAGTGGTTTTCTCTCGTGGGCGGTTCGCGCTGGCGAAACAACCCTGGCTGAAATCCTGCCTTGGTGACCGTAATACGACGGATACCGAAGCAGGGGCGCTCACAGTTGCGGGGCAGTGGCGGAATTTCACCGCCTTCCCGAGCATCCTGGCGATTGCCGTGGTGAACCTGCTGACCTGAGAGGGCAGCAGCTATGTCATGGAACGATTTTCCATGACATCAACTTTTATAACCGGACTCGGTCGCGAAGTCAAAACATTGGCTGTGACAATTCAGGCCAACAGGTCGGCCAGAATTTCACTATGACCGGATTTTGCCATCATCCGCGGAACCTCTGATTCGCATCCGGTAGAACGTGGTGACCCCGGGAAGACTCGAACTTCCGACACGCAGTTTAGGAAACTGCTGCTCTATCCACCTGAGCTACGGGGCCATTTTAAAAATCAACAAATTACAGAGCACGGCTTACCAACAATCCCCACAGATCGCTGAATGACTTCATTCCGTAAGCACGCAACGTGGGTGGAGGAAGGCAATGCATGTCTCCAAGATACCAGCGCGGCAGCCTCCGGCGCGAGAAGTGACCCCGGGGAAATGATGTTTGGCTGTGGCAGTATTGGCTCAACGGTCGTCATTCGTTCATCATTCTCCCCACGCTCCGCCTTCTTTTGAACCATTGTGCACGATAAGTTAATAGTGTGTATGGTTGGCAATCGTTCGCCGGTACTCTGCATCGCGCTTGACGGAGTGAGGTACAACGCCGGCGTTGCCATACACACGCAGGGTCCCGCCGTCGAGAGTAATCACCTGATCCGCGCCTGTGTGATCGAAGTCGAACATGTGATAGACCTCGCCCTTGAAGAAGAGCGTGGCGTTGCCGTCCGGCTCAAGCTTGAAACGGTA
>CAZSVJ010000038.1:0-17010 GCA_964610185.1 uncultured Occallatibacter sp.
GCTGGATTGGTCCAGATCACCTCTTGAGGCTAGATCATTTGCCCCACGAGCCGCCAGAGGCGTTTCCGCAGAGCGATCGCCAATGCGAATTCTTTCTCTTGAGCAATTCGCAAATCGTTTCGCTCGTAAGCGAGCGAGTCTAGGAATTGGAATTAGGTAAGTTCGTAAGCCGGCTTCCGTTCATTGACGAAGCCATGCAGCAATCGCTGGAAATCATGCACAGGAACCGGCTTGCTGAACAGGTAGCCTTGGTAGGCTTTACATCCATGGGCAGCCAGGAAGTTTCTCTGCGCAGCCGTCTCAACCCCCTCGGCGATCACGTCAAGGCCAAGGCTATGGCCCAGCGAGATAATTGCCTGCACAATCGCCCGATCATCCGGATCTTCTACCAAGTCCTGTACGAAGCTGCGGTCAATCTTGATTTCATCGAGCGGCAGCCGCTTGAGGTATGCCAACGATGAATAACCCACGCCGAAGTCGTCAATCGAGAACCCTACGCCAAGATCCTTTAACGCCTTCATCGTCTGAATGGAGGTTTCCACGTTTTTCAATAGCAGGCTCTCGGTCAACTCGAGCATGATTCGGCTTGGATTTACGCAACTGCGCAGCAACGCCGCCTCCACCTCGTTGACAAAATCCGGCTCATTGAATTGCCGGGCGCTGATGTTAATGGACAGCCTCAAGTTGCGGGTAGCCTCATTGCCTGCCCAAACCGCAAGCAGATCGCATGCGGATTCCAGCACCCATGAACTGATGGGCACAATAAGTCCACTGTCCTCGGCAACGGGAATGAAATCGCCGGGGGGGATCATCGCCTGATTCGGCGGCTGCCAGCGCAGCAGAACCTCGGCGCCGAATATCGCGCCGCTCAAGTCAACCTGGGGCTGAAGGTGGAACAGGAATTCTTCTTCTGCAAGCGCCCTGCGCAGCCCCGCTTCCACCTTGGCTCGCTGATCGACCAACGCCTGCATGGTGGGACTGTAGAAACGGATCGCGTTACGTCCAGCGTCCTTGGCCTGGTAAAGCGCCAGATCGGCCTGCCTGAAGAGCGTATCCGCCCCCCCGCTGCGATCGCGAAACACTGTGACGCCGATACTCGCGGTGGCGTAGTACTCAGTGTTTTGCAGAATCACTGGCTCAGAAACAGCCGCGCGTATTCTCTCCGCGATCAATTCGGCTTTCGTTGCCGCGGCCATTTGCTCTTCGTTCAGCCCTTCGAGAAGAATAACGAATTCGTCGCCGCCAAGGCGCGCCGCCGAGTCGCTATCCCTAAGCGTTTCGACCAATCGCCGCGCGACCTCGACAAGAAGTTGATCGCCCACCTCGTGGCCCCGCGTGTCGTTGAGCGTCTTGAAGCGGTCCAGATCGAGCAGCAGTACGGCGCCGAACTGGCCTTCGCGCGCGCTAGCCGCCATGGCGTGGTTCAGCCGGTCGACCAGCAGACGGCGGTTGGGCAGTCCGGTTAATGGATCGTAGAACGCGAGTTGCATGATCTTGCGTTCGTCTTCTTTCGGGTCGCGAATGTCGGAATATGTGCCCAGGTAGTGGGTAACCTTGGCTTCCGAATCCTTGACACTGGAAATCGATAGCCATTCCGGGTAAATCCCGCCGTCTTTGCGCTTGTTCCATATCACGCCGGCCCAACTCCCCTCGTGAGTCAGCGCCTCCCACATGTTGCGAAAGAACGCAGTATCTTGTTTCCCCGAAGATAAGAAGGAGCATTTCTTGCCCACGGCATCCACGGCGCTATAACCCGTGACACTGCTGAAAGCCTCGTTGACTTGAAGGATGATTCCGTCGGCGTCCGTCACAACCATGCCGTCCCGCGACTGAAAAGCGACGGCCGCAATGCGCATCTGTTCTTCGGCGCGCTTACGGTAGGTAATGTCCTCGGACATGATGATCACGCCGCCCACCGTGCCGTTCGTTTCGTGCCAGGGGCGAATTTCCCATTTGATCCAGTTGATGCTGCCGTCCGCTTGCGGAACTGCTTCTTCTTGGCAATTTTCCGTGGCCCCTGCCAGACAGCGGTGAAGCGCATCTGACCAGCGGCCCGCCATCTCCGGGGCAATCTCGAAATGGCCCCTGCCCACGATATTCTGAAGTTCCATCCGGCGGTCTTGGAGCCACCGGCGGCTGGCAAAAATGCAGCGCATTTCGCGGTCCAGCATCACGATCCCGGCCGGGGCGTTGTCGATCAGCAGACGCAGCTTGCTGTTGGCGCTGGTCAGTTCCTGGCCATTGACTTCGAGCGCATTCTCAATTAGACGACGTTCCCGATCCGCTTCATGATATGCGGCGCTGACCGCGTTCAGCAGTGCTGCCCAGTCTCCCTCGGGCGCAATCTCAGCGCCGAACACCCGCCGCAACTGGCGTCGCAGCAATCGATGCCGCGCCGCGCTCAACGAAGTTGGCGGAATTGCTGTCACGGGATCAGCTCGCTTAATGTGGTCAATGTCATGGTTTGGTTGTGAAGACGGCACCCTTCCGCATTTGCGAACGGAGCGAGCTCGCCGTAGGAATAGAATCCTGTGATTGCGGGGCTTGGTCCAAGGCGCTCCCGCACAATGTCCAGTTCCTCTTCCGTCAATTGGCCCATCACCAGCCGGCGGCCTACGCAACTCACGATCAGGCACAATCCTGGTTTCGCGTTGGCTCCTGATTTCGCCGCATCGGCCGCCATTCCGGAACCGTCGATTAGAGAATCGACATCGGTTTTCATCAACCGGCAGAATGCGCCCTGTGGCACATCGCCAGCGAAGGTGAGGCTCTGCGCTGCCGCGTCGATCGCCAGCAAGGTTCTGATCACCGGCTCATCCTGCGCCGTGGAACGGATCGACAGCGGAAATCGCAGCCCGCTGCCGGGCAAGTCTTTGGCCAGGTCGCCGAGATACTTGGTATAAATCGCCAGCGCCGGCTCGTTGTCGATCTCAAACACCACATTGCCGCGCGAGCGCGTAACTCGCCTTTCCGCGCCAAACTCATGCCAACCGGCGACGCAGCCGCACTTGGCGGCCAGATCGCCGTAGAAGCCGACGATAGCCACCACGTTTTGCGCGGCGGGCGCATCCGCCATCACCCAAGTACTGGCAAAGCGCGCTCCGTCCCCTGCAAGCCCGCCGGTCACCGAAATACCGCGGCTGTTGAGCCCCCGGGCAAGATCGCTGCCATTGACCGACAGCCCGTCCGACAGAACAAATGCGTGGCGCAAATCGGCGCCTTCGAGCCCGCCCACCAGCCTGATTGCAAGCGCATGCAAGTCCTCGCCGGAAGCGGCCTCCGCACTCACCAGCTGAACCCGGCCCTTCTCGAACTTCACCGCGGTCACAACGATGTCCGCGTCGCTAATGTGCGTGTTGCAGATGCTGCCCGAGGAACTGCATCCGACAATGTGCGCCGCGGGAAAAAAGCCGCGCAGGTCCCGATAGCACTCAGGCGAACGAAAATAGTCCGCATCGGAAAATGCCAGAACCAAATCTGCTCCGTGCGCAGAGGTCGGCGGAGTTTCCCATCCCGAATCCGGTGTCCAGCGAAACTGCGTGATTTCCATGCTCGTATACTCCCTGGCCCCGAACCCTGAATCTCGTAACCCGACGCGCTTATCCCCGACCCGCTTGCTTAGGAATGGAGAGAGCGCAACAGGCCGCGCCCCTCCCGTTCCAGCGTGCTGCGTGACCTCCGGGCAGTCTCCGATCCGGGCAGTCTCCAATCGCCGTGGCACAGCGAAAACTTACGGATTATATCGGCAGGAGTTGGCGTCAACTTCAGGGTTCGCTGACAGCCAGCCGTTACCCCGCGGCATTCACGTGCATCCGCAGCCATCCCTACACCCCTGAAAGGGCGAAAAAGTGGCCGCGAGGATTCCAATTCCAGTCCCGCTTCAACGAGTTCGGCTGTGCCAAAATATGGTACACTTGCGTACACAATGGAGGGCATTATGGCCGCACAAAGCGTCGGTATCCGCGAATTCCGCGACAAACTGGCCACCTACCTGCTCGAATCCGACAAGCCGCTGGCCATCACGCGCCACGGCGACACCATCGGTTATTACCTGCCAACGCGCCGCAAGCGCACCGAGGCCGAGAAGGCCGCTCTCGAAGAAGCCGCTGCGCGTGTCCAAGAGGACCTCATCGCCAAAGGCCTCACAGAAGAGGAAATTATTGAGGATTTCAAGCGATGGAAACTGACGGACGCAAATGAGCGCCCCAAGAGGTCTCGTGCTTGACGCCAACATTCTCCTGAGAGCTATCTTTGGGACACAGGTCCGGAGGCTGCTCAATGCCTACGAGGACGCGGCGGCGTTCTACACACCGGATATCTGTGTAGCAGACGCGCGAAAGTACATACCATCCGTCGCAAGGCGACGTGGAAGCTCCCCTCATCTGGCCGACATAGTCTTGAGCCAAATGATCGACGACTTAATTCATGTTGTTGACCGCAGCCTCTACGAGGAATATGAAGAGCGCGCCCGCGCGCGCATCGCCACGCGCGACGACGACGATTGGCCCGTCGTTGCCACCGCTCTGCTAATCGATGCGCCCATCTGGACCGAAGACCGCGACTTCTTCGGAAGCGGAATCGCCACCTGGACCAGCGATCGAATCGAGCTGTGTCTGCGCGATGCGTAGGGCCCGAATGCCGGGCGCTCCGCATCGTCGATAGCCATCGTTTCTCGCATTGCCCCGCTCTACAATGATCTCTTGCTTCCGGAATCCCAACGCGACCGCATCGAGATCGTTCTCGTCTCTCCGCGCAACCCGCTCAACATTGGCGCAGCGGCGCGCGCCATGGCCAACTTTGGCTTCTCGCGCCTGACTGTCGTTGCGGCCTACGCCCCGCACTGGCGTGAGGCGCGCTCTGCCGTGGGTGCGCCGCAGGTACTCGAATTTGCAACCGAGAGCGCCACTCTCGCCGAGGCCGTCGCCAACTGCACGCTCGTGGTTGGCACCGGAACCCTCACCTACCGCAAGCCCGAGCAAAAAGTGATCGCGCTTCCCGACTTGGCTCCGATCGCGGCCGGCGAGACCAAGCGCGGCGGTCGCATCGCGCTGGTCTTTGGGCCGGAGAACCACGGCCTCACGCGCGAAGACCTTTCTCTCTGCCGTCTGCTTGTCGAAATCCCCACCGATCCCCGCCAGCCTTCGATGAACCTCGGCCAGGCTGTGGCTGTTTGCCTTTATGAGCTGGCGTCGCGGGCATCTCTACCGCCAAGCGCGGCAATTGAAGGGTTACCCAAACTGGCCGCAAAGGGAGATGCGGCCCAAAGCCCTGCCGCCTCCTCCGGCGACCTGGAGCTTCTCGCCCGCGTCGTGGAAGAAGCATTGATAGCCGCGAATTACTCTCCTCCATCAATGCAAGCCGCAAACCGCCACGACCTGCGGTTGCTGCTGCGCAGGCTCGACCCAAATCGGCGGGACACGAGGCGTATTCTGGGTTTGTTCCGGCGAATTCTATGGCGACTGAAGCGGGTTCCAAATGGGAATTAAGTAGGTACCTGAATCCCGCGCAAGTGGGAGATACTTTTCGAACAACGTCCGGAATCCTGCTAATGTGGCGCTCGTGAGGTCCTCAATGCTCGTGACTCAATCAGGTGCGCGCTGGCCAGTTCCGGCCAGAATCCGGCTTGCCGTCTGTGGCGAATTGGCGCTGATGTTTTGTCTGACCGCAAGCGGCCAGCAGACGCCGCCCGCTCCGCCGGGAACGCAGCCTGAAGCGCCCAAGCAGACCGCGCCGGATGCAACACAGACGCCAACTGCTGCGGCCAAGGCCGGAACCCCCGCTGCGCCCGGTGAGATCACCGAGGACGAGCTGAAGCGCATGCTCCTCGGCAAGCAACTTTTTCTGCGCGGCGGCTATATGGACAGCGACCTGAACTTCAACGAATCGGGCGCTCTGATCGGGCACTCCCCGCAGGGCTCCTTTACCCTCAATGAGGTTCAGATCGAAAGGGTACGCCTCACCAAGCACAAGGTGGAACTGGAAGGGACGCGCTACGGATTGCACTTTCTAGGCGCCCTGGCCTACGAGGACAACTCCACGGCATTCGAGACCCTCAGAATCACTCCCAAGAAGAAAGTGCTGAGGATTACCATCGATCGCGAGCAGGTGTTGGTGCGCAAGACGAAGAAGGAGACCAGCGCCAGGGAAAAAGGCAAGAAGTCCGCGCCCGCCGCTCCAGCTTCAGCCACACCAACTGCGCCACAACCAGCCTCCGCGACGGCTCCCGCAACAAACAGCCAGACTCCACCCGCTGCAACGGAGCCAAGCGACGCCGACCAGCTCAAGGCCCAGATTGCCGCCGCGCCCGCAGCTGAGCGTCCCGCCGATCCGGCCAGCGTTACCGTCACCGACTCGCCGCTTCACGCAGCCAAGGTCCTGAGAGACGCCGTGGACCGCATCTTTTCCGTCGGGATCGACGACCGGCTGAAAGCCTCGATGCCCGACTGCTGGAAGCTCTACTACCAAGCCGTCGCCGAAAAGGCCGACTACAGCCCCAGAGACCCCGCCGTGCTTCGCCAGAATGCCGCCGACAAGAAAGCCAAACTTCTGTCGGTATTTCAGCCCGATTCGAACGAGTACGCGCAGGCCGACGCCGTCTCCGGCATGGCTCTCTATCACACCGTGATTGGCCCCGACGGCAAGCCGCGGGAGATTGCCGTGGCTCGGCCTATCGGCTTTGGACTCGACGAGAACGCTGTCGAATCGATTCGCAAAGCCAGCTTCGAGCCGGCCATCAAGGATGGCAAGCCGGTCCCAGTGCTACTCGACCTGGTAGTGGAGTTCCACATCTACTCAAAGAGAACCGCTGCGGCCAGCAAGCCCGACGATGCAACCAAGCCAGTCGAGCCCTCGCTGCCCGGCCCCTACAGCATTCAGCACCCGTGAGACACTCCTTCATCATCCGTAAAACAGCGTTCAGCATCCGTAAGACATGCATTTTTCCGCTCGCTGTACAAACCCAATGACACTTTGTCCCTCGGCCAAACGGCTCACCCTTCCAGCCGTGCACGAGCTGTGCGCCCTCGAATTGCTTCCCTGACACCGTCTTAGAGCGGAGTCAGAGTCGCTATGTCCCGCCTTGAAAGGGCAGGGCCCGGTATCCTCGGGGTGTCGTGTTGCTGGGCAGTGGCAATGAGTGTCGGATCTTCCGCCCAACAGAGTTTTTCCGCAGCTTGTTTAGCCCTTGAGGTATGTTTCTTGTCGCCCTTGACGGATCCCCCCGCCCTGGCCCATGGGCTCGGCGCCCGATTGATAACAGTGCGCTAAACTGGCCAGCAATCCACTGAGAGACGTCTAACCCATGCCCCGTAAGACGCCGTTTATACTTCAATCATGCGCTTGTCCTACGTCCGCATGACAACGTGAGACAGCCCGCAAGACACTGTAAGACCGCGCAAGACAGATGGATTTGGCCGGAATGGGCGTCTTACAGAATGTTTCACAGAGCAAAACTGAGAAAATTCTAATTCGCCAACGACCTCATTCCGCCTTGGGCGCCTCCCACAGCTCCACCCGGTTGCCCTCGGGGTCCCAAATCCACGCGAAGCGACCGAAGGGGGAGTCGTCCCGTTTTGGGTCGATGCGCACCCCGGCGGCAGCCAATTGAACCAATAACTGGTCCAAATCGTCGACCCGAAAGTTCACCATAACCTGCTGCCCGCCTTCTCCGAAATAATCGCTATTTGCCGGGAAATGGGCAAAGACCGTCATTCCAGCCGTCTCTGGCCCATCGAAGGCCAGGGTCCCGCCGTCTTGTGCCTGAATCCCCAAATGGGTTGCGTACCATTTTGAAAGCGCCGCCGGATCCTTCGCCTTCAAAAAAATGCCGCCCACGCCTACTGCCTTGGCCATTTCTAATCCTCCCGTTCTAGTCTTCGTTTTCTAGTCTTCTTGTCTGATGATCTGTTCCAGTTTGGGCTTGTGTTTGGCTTCGCGGCCAGTCCGCGGCTCGGTGTCGATTACCCGTGCCGGCTTGGGCTGGCCCACGCGCTCTCGAGCGTTTGCTTTCACCGCCTTTGTGGCAGAAAACTTAGCTGGCTTGCGTTTCCTCATGGCAAGCATGAGTATGGAATAGATTCTGCTTTAAGGGAAGAGTTGGAAGCCATGGAAGAACGCGACTTTTTCAATGAAACCACGGAACAGCGCCCCCACACTCTCGTTTGCCCCAAGTGCGGGCAGCCGGGCGAATACAAGGTCACCTGGGTGGTTCGCCGCAAGCGGGCGCAACTGCCGCGCGGAGCCGACGAGCGCGACCGCGCCCGCTTCGCCAAAGCGCAGTCTTACATGGTGAGGAGAGACGACAAGCTCTCCTGCGCCAATGTTCGCTGCCGCAAACCGTTTGAAATTACACAGTTGCAGTCGCTCGCGTTTTTATCGGAGTAATCTGCGTTGCACCCGCAATCCCTCGTAAGACACGCAGCGCCTACATCCCGAAGACTGTAAGACAAGGCCGCCACCATGCCCTGGCTGCCAACCGACCCAGCCACCAGCCAGCGTTTCCGTCATTTTTCCTGTGGCAATCCCACATAGTCCATGCAATACTTATGTGGCATCAACACAGGAGAGAAAAATGGGCGGTTCCAAACTCGATCTCTTGCAAGGCACGCTGGATCTGATGGTCCTACAGACTCTCGCCGCCATTGGCCAGCAGCACGGCTACGGCGTTGCCCGCCGAATCGAGCAGGCCAGCGGAGACGAAGTCCTCCTCAACCAAGGGACCATCTACGCCTCTCTCGTCCGCCTCCAGCAGCGCGGATGGATCGCCGCGGAGTGGGGCACATCCGACAACAATCGCAAGGCCAAGTTTTACTCCATCACCCAGAGCGGCCGTAAGCAGCTTGATGAAGACGCGGCCTACTGGCAGCGATTGTCGGACGTGATGGGTCGCGTGCTCGCCATGTCTCCAGAGGGCAAGTTCCAATGAGCGCGCTGCGGCGGGCGCTGGCCCGCGTGCATTCCTTCTTCTGGAAGCCGCCTCTCGACGCCGACCTCGAAGCCGAGATTGCAGCGCATCTCGAAATGGCGACTGAAGAGAATATTCAGCGCGGCCTCACTCCTCTTGAAGCCCGCCGCCAGGCACTCATTCGTTTTGGCGGCATCGACTTGGCAAAAGACAAACATCGCGAAGCGCGAGGACTTATGAAACTCGACATTCTTCTCCAGGATCTGCGTTACACCATCCGCACCCTTAGCCGCGACCGCGGCTTCACGCTCGTCGCCATTCTTATCCTCGCGCTCGGAATCGGCGCCAACATCGCCGTCTTCAGCGTCGTCAACACGCTGCTTCTGCGCCCGCTGCCCTTCCAGAACGCGGATCGCCTGCTGTGGATCGCTCCGCCCCCGACCAAGTGCGGGGAGTCCTGCGCCACCTACTCCACTGATGCCTACGACGAATTCCGCATGTACAACCATACCTTTCAGGATGTGACCGGATACTTCGCCTTCTCGGGCCCCGGCAACCTCAGCCTCAACCGCGGAGGCGCGCCCATTCCCGCCACCAGCATCGACGTGATCGCCAACTTCTTCCAACTTCTCGGCGTCCAGCCTGCTATGGGCCGCGCCTTCCGGCTTGAAGACGGCCGGAATGGCGCTGCCCCGGTCGTGCTGCTCACCGATGCTTGGTGGAAGACGCAATTCAATGCCGACCCGAACATCGTCGGCAAAGCCTTCGACATGAACGGCCGCCAGACCACCGTCATCGGCGTTCTGCCCCGAACCTTCGACTTCGGAGCGGTCTTCTCCCCCGGCGCAAAGGTCGACGCCATCACGCCCCTCAACCTTTACGGCCCTCCCCGCGATTGGGGAAACATAATTACGATGATCGGCCGTCTCAAGCCCGGCGTTTCGCTCGCCCAGGCGCAGGACGACGCCGAGGCTACTGCACCCCACATGTGCTGGAACAACCATAGCCCCCAGTCCTGCGGCTCCTATGCGAAGCACAACGGCGAAGGCGGGGTCGTTCCGGTGCCCCTCAAGGATCACGTCAGCGGCAAGCTGCGCCGCTCGCTCATTGTCCTTTGGTCCGCGGTAGGCACGATCCTGCTCATTGCATGTGTGAATCTTTCCAACCTGCTGCTGGCTCGCGCAGCTTCCCGATCCAAGGAGTTCGCCATGCGCGGTGCTCTCGGCGCCAGCCGGTTGCGCATCGTGCGGCAACTGCTCACCGAAAGTCTCGTCCTTTCCGGTGCTGGCGCGACACTCGGCCTCGGCCTTGCCTACTTTCTCGTCTTCTGGATTGCACATCAGGGTGCCATTGCACTGCCGCTCCTGAGCACCTTGCGCATCGACGGCGCTGCCCTCGCGTGGACGCTCCTGATCGCCACCACCGTGGCTTTCCTCTTTGGCCTCGTCCCGGGGCTCCGCATGGCCGCCGGCAATCTGCACGAGTCGCTCAAAGATTCCGGTCTGGGCTCGGGCCAAAGCCGCAAGCACGACCGCGTCCGCTCCATTCTCGTCGTCTCCGAAGTCGCGCTGGCCTGTGTTCTGCTGGTCGGCGCGGGACTGCTGCTGCGCAGTTTCCTCAACGTTCTCGATGTCGATCTCGGCTTCCAGCCCGATCGAGCGGCCGCGGTCAATGTTGAGTACGATGACAGTGTTCCCAACGACAAGGATGGAAGCGCTAGCGCGGCCAAACGCGCCGTCATCTTTCAGAATGTGATCGCCCGCGTCAGCGCCATTCCAGGTGTCGAAGCCGCCGGCATCACCGACTACCTTCCCCTCGGCCACAATCGCGCGTGGGGCACGCCATGGCCGAAAGGAGTCGACCGCCCCAAAAAGAATCCCGCCAGTCCTCTCGTCTATGTCGTCACACCCGGCTATCTGCGCGCCATGGGCACAGGGATTCGGGGCCGCGACTTCACCTGGGATGACGGACCCCACCACGAGCCCGTGGCGGTTATCAACCAGACCTACGCTCGCTACATGGCCGCCTACGCTCATTGGCCGAATAATGACCCGACGGGCCAGATCATCGAGAACGGAGCCGGGCAGGAGGCGCAAGTCATCGGTGTTGCCGAGGATGTTCACGAGGAAAGCACCGAGGGTGAAGCCGGCTGGCAAATCTACTACCCGGTGTCTCAGCAGAGCCCGGTCGGCGCGGAACTCGTCGTCCGAACGAAGCTGCCGCCCTCAAGCTTGGCAGGCAACATCCTCCGCACCTTGCGCGACATCAATCCCAAGCAACCCGTCGCGGAGTTCAAGCCGATTGAGATGCTGGTCAACCACGCCAACTCATCGCGCCAGTTCTTCATGATCCTGGTGGCCTCGTTCGCCGGCCTGGGGCTGCTGCTCGCCGCGCTCGGCATTTACGGCGTCATCTCCTACTCCGTCACCCAGCGCACGCAGGAGATCGGCATCCGAATGGCCCTCGGCGCATCCCGCTCTAACGTGGTCAACAGCGTCCTCACCAGAACCCTCCGCCTGGCCGTCATCGGGATTGCGGCGGGAGCCATTGCGTCTTTGCTCGTCTCGCGGGCCATTGCCGCACTGCTCTTCAACACCGCGCCCACTGACCCCATCACATTCGCCGGCATGGTTTTGCTCATCGGCGCCGTGGCTCTGCTCGCAGGCTATATCCCGGCAAGGAGAGCCTCGCGCATCAACCCGATGGTTGCCCTTCGCAACAACTAAGGAGGAAGTCCCGCTTTGCGCGTTCTTGGCTTGGAGACCACTGGCGCAGCCCCGCCGAATTGTGATTGAATCGAATACAGGCGTGGTTGCCACAAAATTCATGCGGAACGTCAGCCAGGAGAGGTCGAGATCGATGGCAAATTCCCTGCTTCCCCCCGAAGAGCGTAACCTGACCCCGGACCAGGTGGAGGCGCTGGACAAGCGGCGCGACCTGGGTCACACGTTCCTGGTTATTGCCGGCCAGTTCGCTGTCATCGCCACTATCCTGCTCCTTTGGGTGGGCCAGGACCTTACGTATTCGCCGGGCTGGGCGCATCCCATGGCGTTTTACTTCGCCATCGCGATTGCCATCATCGTGGTCTTCGGCATGGCGGGCATCGTGCTGCGCAAAGGCACGCCGCGGCTGGATTGAGCCCTGCGCGAAGACTGCAGGCCCCCGCATCATAGCCTTTGGAACGCGCGCGCCGTGCCAGCGCCTAACCAATCGGTAACTGTATGTAAGCACGCACAGCCGGTGAAAACGGTATAGCCTTGAAGTTGTCGATGGCTGCTCTTTCCCCAATTCCTTCCGCGTTGAGCGCACCCGCCCGGCTGACCGACAGCCACGGGCGCGTCATTCACGATCTGCGCGTCTCCATCACTGACCGCTGCAACTACAAATGCGTCTACTGCCGCACCGGTGAGCATGGGGCGCAATACCCCGAGCTCAGCATCGAAGAATATCTGCGCCTGATCAAGCTTTTTGTGGGCCTGGGCATCACCAAGGTGCGGCTCACGGGCGGCGAACCGCTGCTGCGCCGTGGATTGGTTGAACTAGTTCGGGAGCTGGCAACTCTGCGCACCTTATGGGACGAGCCGCTGGATCTGGCGCTCACCACCAACGGCCACCTGCTGGAGTCGCTTGCCGCGCCCCTCAAAGCTGCCGGGCTGAATCGAGTGACCGTAAGCATGGACGCCGTGGACGCGCCCACCTTCGAGCGCATTACGCGGGTGCCGGGAAGCTTTGAAACTGTGCTCCGAGGCATTCGCGCTGCTCGCGCCGCAGGGCTCGCGCCGCTCAAGATCAACTGCGTTTTGCTGCGCGGCTTCAACGACGACCAGATCGAAGGCTTCGCCCACTTTGCGCGCCAGGAAGACGTGGTAGTCCGCTTCATCGAGTTCATGCCTCTGGAAGAAGGCCGCCTCTGGACGCCTGAAATCGTTGTCCCGCTGAAGGAGATCGTCGCCCGCATCGGCCGCGACTTGCCGCTGGTCGATGTGCCGCCGCGCGAAGCCAGCGAGACGGCCCGGCGCTACACCTTTGCCGACGGCGTAGGTGAAATCGGAATCATCGCGCCCGTCACCCAGGCGTTCTGCGGAGCGTGCAGCCGGTTGCGGCTCACCTCGGACGGGAAGATTCGCACCTGCCTCTTCTCGCAAGTCGAGCACGACCTATACGGACGATTCCGCTCCGGTGCCGGCGATGCGGAACTCCGCGATTACATTTACCGTACCGTCGAAGGTAAAGAAGCCCGGCATCACATCGGAGAACCCGGATTCCTGAAGCCTTCACGGTCGATGGTGCACATCGGCGGCTGATCCTTGTTCGCCAATGCAGTGTGCCAATGCACTCATGTTGACTTGCGCCTTGTATCTCTACAGTCAAGTTGCGGCTTTTTCATTTCACGCGAGATCGCCGTGTGACAAAATGCGGGAGAGAATCAAGGTTCGCGGATGACCGAAGAGACTGAAAATCGCATGCCCCTCACGGACCTGCTGGTCTTTCACCAGTTGACGCGATCCCTCACCTCCAGCTTTGACCTGGACGCAATTCTGCGCACCATCCTCGAGCACATGGAGCGGATTATCGAAGCGGAGTTGTGGACGCTGCTAATGCTCGACGACGCGACTCAGGAACTCTACTACGCCATCGCCGCCGGAGGTGAGCAGACAGCGCTCCGCGACTTGCGCGTGAAGGTGGGCGAGGGCGTGGCCGGCTGGGTGGCCGAACACGGCGAGACGCTGATTGTTCCCGAAGCCGAGCACGATCCTCGCATCAAGAATGAGTTTCCCGCCAAGCGGCGCAAGGTGCGCTCGGTGATCGCCATGCCATTGCGCGGGCGCAAAGGCACGCATGGCGTCATCGAAATTCTCAACCCGCGCTCCGACCAGATGACCGACTACACGATCGCGTTTCTTCACATTCTGGCCGACCACGCGGCCATAGCAATCGAAAATGCGCGCGACGTGACCCACATCCAGCAGCTAAGCATCACAGACGACTGCACAGGCCTCTTTAATGCGCGCCATCTCTACGACGTGCTGGGACGGGAACTGGAACGCGGCAAACAGATGAAGCAGCCGTTGAGCCTGGCATTCCTCGATCTCGACAAGTTCAAGCTCGTGAACGACGAGCACGGCCACCTGGTGGGCAGCCGGCTGTTGTCTCTCACAGGTCGACGCCTCCAGGAGCTGAGCTCGGATCGGCCAAAGGACGTTTGCTTTCGCTATGGCGGCGACGAGTTTGTCATCCTCATGCCCGAGACCGGCCGCGCGGAAGCGCTCGCCCACTCGACGTTTCTGCTCCGCGCCCTGAAGCAAACCGTCTTCCCCATCTTGAGTGGACTTTACCTGAAGGTAAGCGCCAGCATGGGAGTAGCAACCGCCCCCGCCGATGGCGACTCGCTCCACGCCATCATCGGCGCCGCCGACGCGCGCATGTACTCCGTGAAAACCAACGGACGCGGCCAGGTACGCGGCGCGTAGACCTTCAGCAAACCGGTGTCAGAGGGGGCTATTCTTCTCCGTCCAAATGTTTTTCGGTAATCTGGTCCCCGGCGAGCCGCTCCAACTGATTCCGCCAATCCAGCGACTCGACAAACGCCTTCGACTCGCGCCAGTTGGGCTCGACGATCACATGCAGTTCCAGATACACGCGCGTCCCAAGCAGCGATTCAATCTGCCGCCGCGCGCCTGTTCCAATCTCCTTCAGCTTTGCGCCGCCCTTTCCGATCAGTATTGCTTTTTGCCCATCGCGCTCGCAGTAAATCGCAGCCGCAATCCGCGTCAGCGGAGCGCGTGCGGGAACCGCGCCTTTTTTGCGCGGCACAAACGGCGCAGGCTCCTCGAACTGCTCAATCACAACCGCCGAGGCGTAGGGAACTTCCTCACCCGTCTCCACCAGAATGCTCTCGCGAATCAGCTCTGCCACCATGAAACGCTGCGGCTGGTCTGTGTACTGATCCTTTGGGTAATAGCGCTCGCCGACGGGAAGCGCATCAACGATCTTGCGCACTAGAATGTCGAGACCGTCGCGCTTTCGCGCGCTCACCGGAATAATCTGGGCAAAGTTGAACCGCTTGGTCAGCGTATCGATGAGCGGCAGCAGATGGTCTTTCGGCACCAGGTCGATCTTGGTCAGCACCAGAAACACCGGGCAGTCGAGTTTGCGAATCAATCCAAATAAGAACTCATCCTCGCTAGCCCAGTTTGTCCGCTCTCGCTTCTTCACCTTACCAACGCTGTCATCCTGAGCGGAGGTCGCCGCAGCGACCGGAGTCGAAAGCCTGCCCTGAGCCTGCCGAAGGGGACCTGCGGTTGTTTCTGTCGTCTCCTCCTCGCCCGCATCCTCGACAGCCTCCTCCAACTGCACCCGCCGCGTAGCATCCATCAGCACCAACACCAGATCGCGCGTCTCCAGCGCCTCATAGACCTCCTGCAACATGCGCCGATCCAGATGCGAACCCGGCTTGTGCACGCCGGGTGTATCCACAAAAACGATTTGCGCAGCCGGATGAATGCCTTTGCGTGCCGCCACCTCCACCACCCCCGCAATGCGGTTGCGCGTGGTCTGCGGTTTGGCCGAGACAATAGCCACCTTTTCGCCTATGAGGGCGTTCAGCAGCGTACTTTTTCCGGCGTTGGGCCGGCCCAGAATCGCAACAAATCCAGATTTCAAAAGGTTTTCTCGCTCCTGATCTTCCATTATCGCGGATTGCCGCCTTCAGCGTTGCTATCATTTGCCATGATCCACGAAGGCACAACCGAGCGCCTCATCCTGCGCCCGCTGGAGATTGCCGATGCGGAGCAGATTCAAGCACTCTTTCCGCATTGGGAGATCGTCAAATTCTTGCAGAACCGCGTCCCGTGGCCCTACCCCGAAGACGGCGCGTTGCAGTTCATACGAGACACTGCCATTCCTCAAGAAGAGCGCGGCGAAGCCTGGCACTGGACCCTCCGCCTGCGCACCCAGCCATCGCAAATCATCGGCGTCATCAACTTGATGAAGGGCGACGGTCCCAATCGCGGATTCTGGCTCGCGCCTCCATGGCAGGGGCAGGGATTGATGAGCGAAGCCGCCGCATGGGCCAACGACTATTGGTTCGATACGCTCGGTTTCCCGGTTCTCCGGGTAGCCAAGGCCATCGCCAACACCGCATCGCGACGCATCTCCGAGAAGCAGGGCATGCGCATGGTGGGAGTGGAAGATCGAGATTATGTCTCTGGCCGGCTTCCCTCGGAACGATGGGAAATCACCGCCGATGAATGGCGCGCATGGAAAGCTCGCGCCGAATGAGCCAGACATTTAGTAAATTGCGTGATGAGATTTGTGCGCCGTTCAATGCTGCTTTCTTGAGATCGGGCACGGTCTCAGCCCGAGCAAGCAGCGAGAAAGCCGTTACTACCGGTCAAGCGCCGTAATCTGGGCCATATGAGGATTTCATCAATCATATTCTCTTGGACCCGTCAAGATTACCAAGGTAAGATTTATCCACGAGAAATTAAATTCCAATTTACCATGCGATTAATGAAATGGCGCTAGTTTGGTCATGAGGCCGCTTTCGGTTGCTGGGCCGCTTTGGCCGGCTGCCGAAGAGGCTTGAATCTGCTTCAAACAACAATTCAGAAATGGAGGAATCGCCAATGCGCTACAGCAGTTTTCTTGAAACCCCCTTGCCAAGGTCGTTGAACGCACTCCTTCGCGGGAGCATTTTGCTCCCATTGCTTGCACTCACCCTTTTCTCCACCGCTGGCTTTTCACAGGCTCTCAGCTGGGCCACCGCCGAGAGAGATACTACTACTCCTATCGGCGGTGAGTCACAGAGACCGGGGGTCGGTGCCGTTAGCTTTAACGGCTACCTCTATGTCGCCTACCTTGGGACCACTACCATAGACGGCGCAGGCGACGCGTACATCTACACGGCCTACAATTCGGGCGGAACCACCTTTTCAAACAAGCATCAAGTCACAGTTACAGACGGACAAACCGTCGCTGCAGCCAATAACCCGGCGCTCGCCGTGTTTAACGGTCTGTTGTACCTGGTTTACACGGACGGCTATGGTAACACTCAGTTTCTTCATTCCGCGGACGGTGTCAATTGGGGCTCAGACATCGGCTTCGTG
>CAZSVJ010000038.1:17020-18219 GCA_964610185.1 uncultured Occallatibacter sp.
ATCGCTAGCCGTATTCGGGCCGTACCTCTATGTCGGGCTACTCAACCAATCAAATGTGACGCTTAATCTCGCGACGATCGCCGAGAACAATACGGTGACTGTGATCAATTATCCGAGCGTCACCCTCAATTTCAATCCTGGTTTGGCGGTGTTTAACGATGTGCTCTATATCGCCATTGAGACCAATGCAAATAGCCACGACATCATCTACTACCAGTCGACAGACGGTCTCACGCTCAGTCCGCCGAACTATGGTGCTGCCAGCGATCAGACTTCGACTGCTCCATCGCTTGCCGTCTTCAACAATGTCTTGTACCTGGGGTTTCGATCAAACGACAGCAAAGACAACTTCCTATACAAATACACCACCAACGGGACGACATGGTCCTCCTCAATCGAACCCCATATCGGGATTGGCGGGGATCCGTTCCTCACAACTTACAATGGCGACATCTACATGTTGTTCGCCTCGGAGTCTTCGCCGAACTTCTACTTATGTTCCACGTCTGCCCCATAGAGACCCAGCTTAAATACAGCCTGCGCCGGACGTCGGAGCTGGCGCAGGCTTAACAAATTCCGAAACGGTGTTTTCATGGATCGAAGCCCAACGATTGCGCTCAGGCGCTGATTCGTGTAGCTTCTCCTATCAGAACCTAAATATTGGTACGCTGCGGAGGAAGGAGTATTTCATTCGCCCGGCGGGCGGCCAATGCAATGCGAGGACAGATTGAGTCTCTGGTCCGAATTTGTCAACAACAAGCAGCGAACAATTCATAAATGGAAGCACTACTTTCCCGTGTACGAAGACCATTTTAGCCGGTTCGTGAATCGTCCAATGCTGTTCCTTGAGATCGGGTGCGGTCGAGGCGGCTCGGCGCAGATGTGGAAGCGCTACCTTGGACCTCATGCGCTCATCGTCGGGATCGATGTGAATCCGGAGTGCAAGAAATTCGAGGAAGATCAGATTCAGATAAGAATCGGAAGTCAGTCCGACACTGAATTCCTGCAAAAAATCGTCGAGGAGTTTGGCAAACCGGACATCGTGCTGGATGATGGCAGCCACCAGATGAGCGACGTCGTCGAAACGTTCCGGTTTCTCTACCCACGCACCTCTCCCAATGGCGTGTATCTTGTGGAAGATCTACACACCGCCTATTGGGATGAGTACGGCGGCGGCCTGAAACGCGAGGGCACATTCA
>CAZSVJ010000039.1:0-17871 GCA_964610185.1 uncultured Occallatibacter sp.
GGTCGATGGAAAAGACACTCCTGGTGGGTGACCACCTTCTTGTAGATCGCATCACATTCTCTCCGCCCACCAAATGGATGCCGCTGGTTCACTACCGCGAGCCCCGGCGAAACGACATTGTGGTTTTTTTCAAGCCGGTGCAGGATAAGAATGGCGACCACATGACCCTCGTGAAACGATTGATTGGCATGCCCGGCGACCGTATCCATCTGCGCAACGGCATCGTGATCGTCAACGGGGTAGCCCAGGACCAGCCTCACGCCGAGGCGACAACTCCAGAAAATCATCGAGACTTTCTCGACGAGTTCCCTTCCGTTCCGCCGGTGTCCACCCCGGATGCAAACTTAGGCACTCCCGAGGCTTGGGCGGTCGAGTTTCCCAGTCACATCGATAATGGCGACCTCGTAGTTCCGCCGGGAATGTATTTCATGATGGGCGATAACCGCCACGACAGCCTCGATTCGCGCTACTGGGGCTTTGTACCCAGAGAGAATATCGTGGGCCGCCCGTTGTTCAATTACTGGTCGCTCAAAACACCGGATCATCAATACGAACGGAGCGGCTTCGGCAATACCGTGGCCTGGACGGGCCACGTCGCTCTGCACTTTTTCTCAGACACGCGCTGGAGCCGGACGCTGCATCTGATTAAGTAGCAGTGGTGAGCGATTAAAAGGCAGTGGTCAGCGGTCAGTAGCCAGTGATCAATAAAAGGCCCGGCAGGCAGCCTCGTAGCGATTGCAAGGCGAATTGTTCAACCGCTTTCGCAGCATGCTTCGACATCTGATCACTGACCACTGACGACCGAAAACAAAGAACACCATGACCAAACGAGTTCAAGGCCGGCAAAGAAAGCGTGGGCGGCTGTGGCTGGCTCTGGCGATGGTGGTGGTCATTCTGGCTGTACTCTTTGTGCCGCCGCTGGTAAGCCTGAGCCGCTACAAGAGCAGAATTGTGCAACTGATGTCGGCATCGTTGGGCCGGCCGGTCCGGCTTTCCTCTGTCGAGTTGCGCCTGCTGCCCAGGCCATGCCTGGAGCTGACCGATCTGACCGTTGACGAAGACCCGGCCTACGGCGCAGAGCCGGTGCTCCACGCCAGCACGGTGACTGCCTCTTTCCGGCTGCTCGCGTTGTGGCGGGGAAGGTTCGAGATCAGCCGCATCAGCGTCGATGAGGCCAGCCTGAATCTGGTACGCACCGATCAAGGCCGCTGGAATCTGGATTCGCTCTTTCGCACGGCTGCCGCGCACACCGGCGGTGCATCAGCAGGGCAGCCGCCCGCCGCAACCGGACAGGCTGACAGCGAGCGCCGCGCCGTCCCGCTCCCCTACCTTGAGGCCACCGATTCCCGCATCAACTTCAAGAGCGGCGCGGAGAAGCTGCCGCTTTCGCTGGTCAACACCGATCTCTCCTTCTGGCAGGAACAGCCCGGCGACTGGCGTCTCCGGCTGCGCGGCCAGCCCGCCCGCACCGATGTCAGCCTGGATTTGGCCGACACCGGCCTGGTGCGCCTGGAAGCAAGCGTGCGCCGGGCGGCGGAATTGCGGGAGTTGCCGGTGCAACTCGATCTGGAGTGGCGGGAAGCGCAGCTAGGCCAACTGGCGCGGCTCATCATCGGCTCCGACCTTGGCTGGCGCGGCGATCTGACCGGCGAGTTGCACCTCGACGGTACCGCGGACGCGGCCCAAATCAAGACCCGGCTGCGCGCTACCGGCGTCCACCGCGCCGAGTTCGCTCCGGCTGCGCCCTTGGATTTTGACGCTACGTGCGGGTTTGACTACCATTTTTCCAGCCGCGCGCTCGAGAACCTGGCCTGCGATTCACCCCTCGGCGATGGCCGAATCCATTTTGCGGGAGACCTGCCCGGCGAAAACGGCAAGGCCCATTTCACCGTGGCGCTTGACCGCATTCCAGTGGCTGCCGGCCTCGATGCGTTGCGAACAGTTCGCAGCGGCTTCGCTCCTGGCTTGGTGGCAACCGGCGCAATCAGCGGCAAGCTCGCCTACGCGGAAAACTCAGAACCGGCGGTTGGCGCTAGCGTCGCGCAAGCGAAGCGCGCATTCCGCTCAATCCGATCTAAATCACGCGCTCAGAAGGAGCGCCCAGCCCTACCGGGACCCCTCACCGGCAGCCTGGCGATTGAAGGTTTTCAATTGAGCGGGGACGGGCTCAGTACACCCATTCGGGCGCCGAAATTGGTTCTGGAGCCAGTTGCAGCCCCCGTCGGTCAGAGCCAGCCCGCTGGCTTGGTTTCGAACACAGTTCCGGCGCTGTTTGGAAGCGCGGCAATCTCTGCCGGCGGATCCAGTCCACTAACCGTCACTTCCAGGCTGATGCTCTCGGGCTACCAGATAGGCTTGCGTGGCCAGGCCAGTTTCTTGCGGGCAAGGGAACTGGCGCATTTGGCTGGTACGCCGAGCACCGCAGCGTTTGATTCGCTGGCTGGCGACGCAGTGACGGTCGACCTGAGCGCAGAAGGGCCGTGGCTCCCGTCGCAAACCATTCCGTTCAGCAACCTTTCCGTGGTTGGAGCCCCGCCCGGCCCAGCCCAGCCTAGTTTGTCCAGCAACGTCGCCTCGCCAACCATCCTTCTGCCGATGGCGAACGATTCCCCGTCAATGGACAGCCTTACCGGGACCGTGACCTTGCATAACGCCAACTGGAAGGCAGATTTTCTGGCCAGCCACGTGGAGATTGCCAAAGCCACGCTCTACATCGATCCCGGCGCATTGCGCTGGGAATCAGTGGATTTTTCCTACGGCCCGGTAAAGGGAACGGCGAGCCTGGCGTTGCCGACAGGCTGCCAGGCGCCCCTCCCGTGCGCGCCCCGGTTCGATCTGCAATTTGGCGAACTGGATGCGAGCGCGTTGCAGTCTGCAATTCTCGGTGCGCATGAAAAAGGCACGCTGCTCTCGGCGCTGATTGCCCGGCTGCAGCCTTCGACTGCCCCGGCCTGGCCGCAACTGAGTGGCACGGTAGAAGCCGATTCGCTCATTCTCGGTCCGGTCACGCTCCACGACGCTTCGGCGACCCTAACTATCGATTCCACCGGCGCCCAGATCGACGACCTTACGGGCGACCTGCTGGGCGGAAACTTCAATGGATCGGGCACATTCGCCAGAGGAGATCAGCCCATCTACACGCTCGAAGGGGATTTCGAGAAGCTTAGCCCAGCGGCCGTCGGCCAGTTGGTTGGATTGCGTTGCTCGGGCGGTGAATTCAATGCCGAAGGCAAGGTTGAGCTCACCGGCTTCGCGGATAAAGATCTGGCAACTTCGGCGAAAGGTACGCTGCACTTCGAATGGCGTCACGGTTCCGTGGCCGGCGCTGCGAATCAACCCATCGCGCACCCCGCACTCTTGCTGCCGGCGGAGTCTGCTCCTGCAGCGCTGGCGCGTTTCGATCGCTGGACAGCCGACGCCGAGATTGCCAATGGCACGATCACGCTCAAGCCGAGTCAAGTGCAACAAGGCAGCCACAGGCGCGTGATCGGAGTCACCGTGGCTCTAGGCGATCCTCCCGTGGTCACCTTTACCGACCCCAACGCGATATTAGGAAAAAAGCGCTGAACCCCCCCACCAATTACAGCAGGGGGAGAACTCGGTCGCATTCCGAGGGCTGACCCCTGATTCCTGCCCTTACTCGTCGGCTTCAATGCGCCGTCCGTGCGCGTCCTGCAAAGGCCGTGAGTTGATCTTGAACAGGGCCGCGAAGGCGCGCGACTGATCGCGGCCTATGCTGATCTCCTGCTCGAAGACGAACCAGCGCACGTCCTCCGTGCATGGCGGAGTGGTCAGCGACCCCGTGTAGGTCCAATAACCTCGATCGGCGGGCAGCAGGCCGCCGGCGTTGACCAGATCCGGAACCTTTTCCGTCTGGCCGGCTGTCTTGGGCAGGTGCTCCCAGAGAGTAGCCAGCACGGCATTGGCGTTGCCGATTTCCACGCCCAGCCGCACCTCCACAATGGCCACCTTGCCGTCGGCGCTCTTGTGCAGCAGTTCCACATCCATGTCGGTCAGCTTGCCCTTCACCGGCGTCTCGCCAGGATGATGAAAGTCAAACTGCACCAGGTCGTAGCGCACGCCCCCGGCAACAATGTAGCTGCCTGGGTCCACGTGAACCACAACGGTGTGGCCGTCGTTCTCCATCCTCACCGGCCCGGCAATGTAGTGGAACTCAATGGGCTGCAAATTCTTGTCCAGCCGTGCGCCGCGAATATCGATCGGCGACTGCTCGCGCCCCTTCGAGCACGCCTTGTAGGCCGGGTCGAGCTTGCCCCACACCAGCGCGCCACGCTTGCCCTCGTAATCCCAAGTTGCGTTCTGCGCGGCGGCGAGAGTAGCGAAGGCGAGTACAAGAGCGGCCAGCGCGGTAATGCGGCTAGCATGAATCCCAGCATGAATCATTGACATCTCCACAAGAAAAAGACGCTTAGTCTATCCGAAGAATTCTATTTCATGGACGCGGTAGTAGGAAAAAGGATTGAACCCAATTGACGTTCGGCTCCATTCGTTGGATTGGCGGGAAGCGACTAGCTGAAAAACCTCGTCATATTGGCAAAGGCCTTCTTTGTCCCAGCTTTCATTCAGCCTTGGGGTCGCAGCGTGTATCCTCAATTTCGGGAAGAAGCGGAATTCGGCCCTTGATCGAAACTTTCGGTCGCCGAATCGCTCACGAACTCCCAAACTGGAGATACAGCCTTGACCTCGAAGCTACTTGCCATTGCGACACTCGCTGTTTTGCTGCCGTTTGCGTGCCTGGCACACGCCCAGGACTACAAGGTCGTCAAGATTCAACTGGTCGGAGGCGACGGCGGATTCGATTACGTGACCGCCGACTCCGACGGCCGCAACCTTTACGTTGCCCGCTCCGGCCCTGCCGGCCACATCGGCGTCTTCAACCTCGATACGCTGGCCCAGGTGGGAGACATCCCTGGGATAAGCGCGCACGGCGCAGCGGTCGACACGGCAACAGGGCATGGGTTCGCAACCTCAAAGCCGGTCACCATGTTTGATGCCAAGACCTTTGCGATCCTCAAGAAGATTGAGGTCCAAGGCAATCCCGACGGCTACCTCAATGACGCGTACAATCACCGCTTCTACGTCCTCAGCCACGCCGCGCCCAATGTCACAGTACTCGACGATAAAGACGGCTCGATTCTCGGCACCATCGACATCGGCGGCGCGCCCGAGCAGGCCGCCGCCGACGGCCGCGGCAAGATCTATGTCGACATCGAAGACAAGGCCGCTATTGCGGTCATCGACGCAAACACGATGAAGTTGGCCGGCAAATACGATCTCTCCAGCAAGGGAGGCGGTTGCGCCGGCCTTGCGCTCGACGCGAAGAACAACATCCTCTTTGCCGCCTGCCGTGACAAGCAGAACATGATCGTCCTGTCGGCTGAGGATGGCCATATCATCACCGATCTGCCCATCGGCAACGGGTCGGATGGGGCCGCCTTCAACCCGGCAACCATGGAAGCATTCAGCGCGCAGGGCGATGGCACGCTCACCGTGATCAAGGAGAATTCGCCCACGAGTTTTGTCGTGGAACAGACGGTTCCCACGCCGGCGCGGGCAAAGGTTCTGACCCTGGATACAAAGACCAATCAGATTCTGACCATCACCGCCGAATATGGCCCGGCGCCAGCAGCAACCGCGACACCGCCGCAAGCGGGCGCGCCGGCGTTCATGCGCGGCCCCCGCGCTCCCATGATCCCGCACTCTTTCCAGATCCTTGTGATCGGCAAGTAATCAGCGGCACAAGAAAAGGACCCATCGCTTGATGGGTCCTTTTTCACAACAAAACAAAAAACTTGCTCTACCCGCCGCGTTCAAGACGCTTGCGAACATGTTCCTGACGTGCGCGTTCTTCATTTGCTTCCCGCTCGCGCAATTCTCTCAGACGGCGTTCAAAAGCCCCGGAGCTATTCTCCAGTTCCCGCTGCTCCCGCTGCTCCGGCTGTGCCATGCTCGTCTTGAGTGCCTCGTTGATCATTGTCAGGCTCCGCATCTTTGACTCCAATCATACTCTCATCGGCGTTTTTCCCCTGATCTTTGGGGGCTATTGATTGACTAGAGAAAATCGTTCGCAGGTCCGAAATAAACTCGTTACCGTCTTGGGCTGGAACACGAAGGATAAACTCCCAGTATCCAAGGAGTCTCGCTTCGTTCGCGTCGAGTCCCCGTACGTTCTCGAAAAGCTCTCCGGCTTCGCTTTGGTCGATAACAAATCCATGGGCGGGGTAATCATGCACCAACTTCTTGACCGTGCCCTGTTTGACGTTGTCGCTCTTCAGCCTGTTCCCATAGGCCAAGCCGATTTCGATGGCCCTCTTCACTACCCCCAGCCGCAGCGGGTCAATTTGGGCAGAAATCGGGTTGAAAATACCCACCGTAAGTGAGGAAGCAATTTCAGCGGCAACTTTCGTCGTAATGACTCCATTACTATGACGGATGATGCTGACCATCTGTTGCTCGAAAGACTCGAAAGAGGACTCCGTAACCTGCTCAAGCGCCTGCAAGAGGTCTAAGCCAGATTCTGCACTCAAGATTTCGTTCGGCTTGTCAATCTGGGTGTCGAGGGGACCCAACTCGCCCATGCATCCAAAGGCAATCTCATTTGCACAGAGTGCAAGCAGTGTGCCTGCGCTCTTGCAATAACCGCCGAGAATCACGAATATCTTCCCCCTTGCGTAGTTGACCTTGAGGGACCGCCCAATCCGGTACGCGGCATTTGGGTCTCCGCCGAAGGTGGAGATGAAGAGACAGACGTTCTTATGCCTGTCTGCACGACCATCGATCAACTTCACCAACCGATCAGCATTGTCCCTGTTGATCGGACCGCTGTAAAGAAACCCGTCAGCATCCTTGTCGTCGAGGTACTCGTTTACTTCGGAAGAGACGTCGTTCGGCATGATGGCTCAAATTCTGCACCCTACGGAGTCGGAAATGCAAGAAAACAAAAACGAAAATGAAACCAGAGTCGAATGAGAGGCCATCATTGAGCTAACCGCCTCGTCCGATTACAAGTCCACTTACTTGGCTGCGGCCACCAGCCCGGCTTGCTCGGCCAGCGCGGCTGCTTTGTCCGTCGCCTCCCAGGTAAACTCCGGCTCGCTGCGGCCAAAGTGCCCGTAGGCGGCGGTCTTCTGGTAGATAGGCCGGCGCAGGTTGAGGCTCTCGATGATGCCCTTGGGCGTGAGCGAGAAATTCTTCCGCACCAGCTCAGTCAATTTGGCGTCGCCCACCTTGCCGGTGCCGAATGTGTCGATGCGCACGCTCACCGGCTCGGCTACGCCGATGGCATAAGCAAGCTGCACCTCGGCGCGATCGGCCAGGCCAGCGGCCACAATATTCTTGGCAATGTAGCGAGCCATGTAGGCAGCGGAGCGGTCCACCTTGGTCGGGTCCTTGCCCGAGAAAGCGCCGCCGCCGTGACGGCCCGCGCCCCCGTAGGTGTCAACGATAATCTTCCGGCCAGTCAGTCCGGTGTCGCCCATGGGGCCGCCGATCACAAAGCGCCCAGTCGGATTGATGTGGTACTTGGTGTGCTCGTCCAGCCACGCGGCGGGCAGCACAGCCTGGATCACGTGCTTGAGGATGTCGGCGTGCAACTCCTCGTTACCGACGCTCTCGGCATGCTGCGTGGAGATGACCACGGCGTCAATACGCGCCGGCTTGCCGTTTTCGTCGTATTCGACGGTCACCTGGCTCTTGCCGTCGGGGCGCAGATAAGGCAGCTTGCCGGACTTGCGCACCGCGCTCAACTGGCGGCAGAGCTTGTGGGCCAGCGCGATGGGAGCCGGCATCAGCTCGGGCGTTTCGTTGGATGCGTAGCCGAACATCATCCCCTGGTCGCCGGCGCCGCCAGTGTCAACCCCCTGCGCGATGTCGCCCGACTGCTTATTGATGCTGGAGATGACGGCGCAGGTGTTGGAGTCGAAGCCGTACACGGCATTGTCGTAGCCAATGGAGGCAACAACGCCCCGCACCAGGCTCTGAAAATCGACGTAGGCCTTGGTTGTGATTTCGCCGGCAATGACCACCAGGCCGGTGGCCGTAAGGGTTTCGGCTGCGACGCGGCTGTAGGGGTCCTGCTCCAGGCATGCGTCCAGAATGGCGTCGGAGACCTGGTCGGCAATTTTATCCGGATGGCCTTCGGTGACTGACTCAGAGGTAAACAAGAAACGGTCGCTCAACTTCAGACTCCTCCCCATTGAAGGGATTTAAGTGGGTGGCTTGCCGCGAAGGCGCATTGCGCAGGCTTCATCGCCGAGCCTGCTTTGTCCATCATGATGAGCGCCGCGGAGAGCCGGAAAATGCTCTTTTCGATTAGCCGCTCTCCTGCATTGGCGAAACAGGCCTACACTGGAAGGCCTTTGCCTGTGGGGTGCATCTTTATATGGTAACTGGGCCGGGCGCTTGAGGGCAAAGTCTAGCAGCGAATGGCGATTACTGGAGTGCGAAGGGCGTCAAGCGCCAATCGAATAGCATTTGGAATTGCCGCCATGCGTCCAATCTGGAAGCGTGCGCGGACGCCGGCCCCCGGCTCAGCGGTTGAACTAGGAAAAAATACGCGCAAATAGGGAGCGGGCTGAAGAGAATACAGAGTGTAGCGTAGCGCGGACTTGCTCCGCGGGCAGCAGCGTATTCCACCAGCCGGCGCGGAGTCCGTAATAGCGAAATGTAAGATAGCCTGCCGCTGAAATAACCAGCAGCAGCAGGACCGCGCCAATCCAGCGCAGCCGGATTTCGACCGCGTCGTGGCGCAGAATGCGCGCCTTGCCCACGTTGGCCGCGAAAGCCGTCCAGCCGTGGTCGTCGTCCATTGACTGGCCTGAAGCTTGCAGAAATCGCTCGGTCCAGAGATTCTGGTCCAGGCCCAGGGCTCCCGTGTAGCCCCGCACAATGCCTTTGCTCAGAATGCCGCCGGGCAGCAGACGAAACCGCTCCTGCTCCAGCGCAATGAGATGCCGTTGGCTGATCTTGGTTACCGCGGTAATTTCTTCCAGCGCAACGCCGCGGGATATCCGCTCCGTCCGCAGGTCTTCTCCAAAGTTTCCCATCGGCTACCAGAAAGTCGGTACAGGCCCAGACAGATTTCCCTTCCACAATAAACCCGAGTTTCTGTTCAAGTCAAAGCTCTTTTTGGGCTTTTCCCTTTATTTTCTTCGATCTGAGTCAACCCCAGTGTGGTAATTTGTCTCCGGAGGTTTTTTCCATGAGAACTCGTAACGTGGTATTGGGCGCCATCCTGAGTCTGGGGCTTTTCACTTCCGGCGTGGTCGTCGGGCAGAATGTCAATCCGAACCGGCATCCGAACTTGTTTGCCGCGCAGAGTTTCATCGAGCAGGCCATCAGCAAAGTTTCAGAAGCGCAGGCTGCGAACGAGTTTGACATGGGCGGCCATGCTGCTAAGGCGAAAGATCATTTGGCTCGCGCATACGAGGAAATCAAGCTGGCTGCCAGGGCGGCGAATCGCCACTAGGTCCTCCAAACCAGAAGTTGAAATTGTGACCTCCGGCCCTTTCTCCCGCTGCGTAACCAGAGTTTCTTTCGCCGCGGCGGGATACCAGGGAAGGCTTGATCCTCTTTTCGTCCCAAACGAAAGTTGCCATCATGAGCTAATCGACAACCCTGCGGCCGAGAGCAGTCGACCACCGGCAACGCCTGTGAGCGCTTCCAGTTCTGGCCCCGATTGGTGCGCCCCAAGCTGTTACCCTGAAGGCGAGGGAACGCTCAAGGATTCCGCCCCTCGGAATCCATTGCGGCCAGGCTCAACAATGAACAAGCTTATCTTTGCGAATCTAGTCCACCGGCCGGTGCGCTCCATCATCAGCGTGCTCGCTGTGGCCATTGAAGTGGTCATGATCCTGTCGATCGTCGGAATCTTCATGGGCATGTTGAATGATCAGAAGGAAAGAACCAACGGCATCGGAGCCGACCTGATGCTGCGCCCCTCAAACGCCAGCGAAATGAATGGCGTAGGCGGCGCTCCCATGCCCATCAAGAATATTGAGGTCATCCGCCGGCTACCCCATGTGGCCGTGGCCTCACCGGTCATTACCAGCCTTTCCACCGCCGGTTCCATCGAGATTCTTTACGGCATTGAGTTCCCCAGCTTCGATGCCTTGAAGCCATTCGTCTTCTTGTCGGGTGGGCCATTCCAGGCGAAATACGACGCCATCATTGACGACGTCCTGGCCAGCGGCAACAAGCTTCGCGTGGGTGACACCATCACCGTGATGAAGCACCCGTTTCGCATTTGCGGCATTGTGGAGCACGGCAAGGGCGGCCGGAAGCTGTTGCCCATCGATACCATGGGCGAGTTGATGGGCGCAGAGGGCAAGGCCACCCTCTTCTATATCAAGGTCGACGATCCGCCCAACCAGGATGCCGTCATCAACGAGATCCACGCAACCAAAGGACTTGCCGACTACCCCGTGCAGACCATGGACGATTGGAATTCAATGATGACGCCTGACAGGATTCCCGGCTTCAACATAGCTCTCGAAGTCATTACCGGCATCGCGGTCATCGTCGGCATCCTGGTCATCTTCCAGTCGATGTATACGGCGGTGCTGGAGCGCACACGCGAAATCGGCATTCTCAAGTCGATGGGCGCGTCGAAATCGGCGATCGTCGGCGTTTTGATGCGCGAGACCGCGGTCATGGCAGTTGCCGGGGTGCTCGTCGGCATTGCGGGCACCTATGGGGTTAAAATCCTGCTCAGCCATGTCTTTCCCACCCAGCATTTTGAGATCACGGCGCTGTGGATCGCCCGCGGCGCGGCTATCGCATTCATCGGATCGTTGTGCGGCGCGATGTACCCAGCCTGGATGGCGGCGCGGAAAGACCCCATCGACGCACTGGCATACGAGTAGCGAATGAGCCGGTATTTGGCGGCCGTTCCTGCTCCCGGAGCAGAAAGGATCTCTGAGGGCGCGGAACTGGCGTTTCGTGTCATGAAAGAAACCCTCGCGAATTTTTGATCGGCTAGTTGGTTATTCGCCCAAATCAGCGTTGCGCGGCGCGCGTGCTTGCGGGAATTTCGTTTCGGGCTAAATTTGCACTTCTCAGGGTCGGCGTTCTTCAGTTAGACTAAGGCTGTCTCCCAGACTTAACGCCGCGAGAGAAAAAGAGAAAATCTGCGGCGGCAGAATACTAATAAGCGCCCCCCAGCTATCGCTGGCCTTTGTAGGCGCCAATCCAGCCACGTGATCCGAAACGAAGATTCATGGGCTTGTAACACCTCTGTGTTCTGATCTTTACCGGGCAATCGTTTCATAGTAGAGAACCGCTTCCGGCTTTGTCGATGAGCGGTCGAGCCCAATATCTACCTTTGCCGGACTCCTCTTTTTAGACGGAACAGCCGGAACATCCTTTGCGGAACACTGATACAAAACTAGGCTTAGCCGGACCGCGGAGCACGCATCGCGGACGGCAAAGCACAACAAATCTTTTTGAGGAGAGCCAACCTATGTCAAAGAATCTGCGGAACAAACTTGTCTCTGCACTAGCGTTTCTTCTGTTGTGTGCGGCACCAGCCGTGGCGCAGACCTATACTGAGGGCTCCATTGCGGGCACGATATTCGATCCCAGCGGCGCCGTGGTTCCCAACGCGCCCATCACGATCCACAACGATGGCACAAACGTCGACGCGCATCTGACCACCGATGGCAGCGGTTACTACAAGGCGGCGCAGTTGCCTGCCGCCACCTACACCTTGACGGTGAATGCGACTGGTTTTGCTCCCTTCAAGGAAGTGAATGTCATCGTGCAGATCGGTTTGACGACGGAGGTTTCGCCTCACCTGGCCACTGCCGGCGCAACGTCGAATGTTGTGGTCACCGGTGAAGCGCCCATTCTAAACTTCGAGACGCCGGAGATTTCAACGGTGTTGGACAATCACGAAGTTCAGGACCTGCCATTGAACGGCGGTCGCTGGTCGAACCTGACGCTGCTTACGCCGGGAGCGACGCTCGACACCAGCGGATATGGCCTGATCTCCTTCCGCGGCATCAGCACCATTATGAACAATGTTGAAGTGGACGGCGCGGACGACAACCAGGCCTACTACGCCGAAGAGCGCGGCCGCACCCGTGAAGGTTACTCCACATCGAAGTACCTGATCCAGGAGTTCCAGGTCAACACCGGCGTCTACTCGTCGGAGTTCGGCCGCTCCGCCGGCGGCGTAGTCAACTCCGTTACCAAGAGCGGCACCAACACCTTGCATGGCATTCTGTATTTCGCCGATCGCGACAACGGCTCGTGGGGTTCGTTCAACGACTATTCCAACAACACGACTGCGGTTTATGCCAACGGCGGCACGCTGCCCACCAGCTTTGTGACCGCGCCCTACAAGCCCAAGGACTGGCGGAAGCAGTGGGGCCTCGATGTTGGCGGCCCATTGAAAAAGGACAAGCTATTCTGGTTTTACGGATACAACGAATTCCACCGCAATTTCCCAGGAACGGCCAAGGCAAACACGCCCAGCTCCTTCTTTACCATTCCGGATGCTGCGGCTCCGGCCGGATCTACCTGCATTACCACCCCCGGCGCCAGCAACGATGGCTACATGTCCGGCCTCTCTTCCTCGTCGGCTACTTTTTCGGTGGATGAGCAATCCTGCGAATTGGCCGCGAGACTCACCGCCGCGGGCAAGGGTGGCTACAACACCTACGCACTCGGCGCGGCGGCCTATTCCACGCAGTTAGCCAATCTGCTCTCCGACATGGGCACCGTTCCCCGTAATGGCAACCTGCTGTTGAACACCCCCAAGCTGGACTGGCAGGTCAATGACAAGGAACATGTCAGCGTACTCTACCATCGGGTGCGGTGGGATTCGCCCGGCGGCGTGCAGACGCAGGGAACCAACAACTACGCCATCGACGCGTTCGGCACCGACTTTGTGAAGGTGGATTACGGCCTGATCAAGCTGGATAGCTTGGTCACCTCCAACATCTCCAACGAAGTCCGCTACCAGTATGGCCGCGAGTTGAACGACGAGGGACAGCAACCGGTCAGCGCGTACTCCAATAGCTACTTGAAGGGCCTGAACGGCGTCACCAATCCCTCCGTGGGCGACTTTTCGCCGAATATAACGTTCGTCGAGCTCGACAATCCCTCCTCGGGAGCCGGCATTTACCTTGGATCGCCGTATTACTCCTACCGCAAGGCGCTGCCCGACGAGCGCAAGTGGCAGGTGGGCGATACCGCCGCCTGGCAATTGGGCAATCACAATATCAAGTTCGGCGTGGACCTGCTCCACAATTACGACATCCTCAACAACACCTATAAGAACAACGGCGACTACGCCTATAGCTACATCGGCAACTACTTCGCCGACCTGTTGACTGAGGGCGGTTCGACGGGAGCATGCAACAGCACGGGCTCCGTCACAAGTCCGGGAAGCTCCGCTACGACAAACTACACCGGCCCCGCCCCCTGCGGAACCTTTTACCAGGGCTTTGGACCTTCGGCATGGGACATGGCGAGCATGAACTACGGCTTCTTTGGGGAGGATCACTGGAAGATTAGCCCGCGTCTCACAATCGATGCAGGCTTGCGCTACGACTATGAAAGCCTCCCGGCGCCGTATTCGACCCTGGTTGCTCCTTCCGGCGCCTTCGTACCGTATCTTGCTTCAACCAACGGACTGTGCGCTGTCTATACCGGGCCCGGTACCTGCCCAACGATAGCGGCCCAGGCCAACATCACCAACCACCCCAGCGAGGGGACAAACTTCGGCCCACGCGTCGGCGCAGCATGGGATCCATTCGGCAGTGGCAAGACAACTGTGCGCATCGGCTACGGCCTCTACTTTGGCCCCATCACCAACGGCGTGCTGTTGAACGAACTGCTGAATACGGGCAGCCCGCTTGGCCAGTACACCTCGTCCACGTTCTCGCCGAACTCCGTTGGCGTGCCTTTGTTTCCAAACATCATTACTTCAGCCCCCTTTGGAAGCGGCCCAACCTCGTACTTCTTCTCTAAAAACTTCAAGAATCCGGAGGTGCATGAATTTGATTTATCGGTCCAGCAGGCGCTTGGATTTGGCACCGTGCTCCAGGTCAGTTACATGGGCGCGTTAGGCAGGGATCTGCCCAATGCGATCAACATCAACTTGAATCCGAACGCCAACACCAACAACACTGTGGGCACCTGCTCGTCCACGGTCACCGTGGGGTGTCCCAACGGCGTGATCACGACCTCGATCACGGTTTACGATCCAACCGGCGCGGGGCCGCTTCCCAGCGGAAAGACGTTCAACGTTCGGGCGTATTCGAAGGGCGCCAGCACAACCTCCAATCTCCTGAATCCCAACTTTGGAGCGGTGAACGAGGCGGTCAGCAATATCAACTCCAACTACAACGCCCTGGTGGCCGAGGTCAAGAACGCCGGATCGAAGTATATCCAGTTCGATGCGAACTATACCTGGTCGCACGCCCTGGATTTCCAACAGAACGCATCCACGACGACTCTGGGTAACGGCCTCTACGACCCGTACAACATCAACGGTTTTCCGAAGGGCGCCAACTACGGAAATTCGATCTATAACACTCCCAACCGGTTCGTAGCCTGGGCGCTCGTGAACTCGCCCAAGGTCGAGACAAACAACTGGGTGAAATATCTTGTCAACGACTGGAGCATGAATCCCGTGTACCAGATGCAGAATGGCTTGGTGTATTCGGCGGTCTCCAACTCCGGCTCACCCGCAGTCTCGGCGTATAGTTCCGGCGTGGATGGTGCGGGAGGCGGCTCCTGGTTCCCATTCATCGGGCGCAACACCTACCAATACCCCCGGGACATAATCCTTGACCTGCGTCTGGAGAAGCAATTCCCGATTACTGTGGGAGATAAAACATATCGGCTTCAGTTGCTGGGGGAAGCTTTCAACCTGCCGAACCACCAGAACGTGACCGGCGTAAGCAACGGGGCATACAACTACGCGGCCAACTCGAGCGTAACCAGCCCGTGCTCGGGCACGGGATCTGGCCCGTCGACCGTGACGGGACAGGCGCAGGACGAATGCGCAACCATGACCTATATCCCATTGACCGGCGCGGGGCATTCTCAGGGCGGCTTTGGCGCGGTAACAAACACCAACAACACGTATATGATGACCCAGCGCGAGCTGGAACTAACTCTGCGGCTGGATTTCTAACCCACGCAGTAGCAGCCTGACTGAGGGCGGTGGCTTCGGCTGCCGCCCTCTTTCTTTCCAGCGAAGACGCTCAAATCTTCCTCTCCGGCGACCTGGTTTGGACGCTGTATACTCGATGCATTCCCTCGAATTGGTTTTTACTTCAGGCCTTCATTGCGGAGAGACGGCCATTGAGCAATTCCTCCAGACGCTGGCTTTATGGAATTTGGCTGGTCCTGATCGCAGGCTTCGCGTTTGTGCACGCGCTAAATCTGCGCGCCGATTTCCCCAACCATTCGCCGTGGTATATGGATTGGGCGAAATACACCGATGAGGGCTGGTACGGAAACGCCGCCGTTCGCGCCCACCTGTCCGGAAATTGGTATCTGCCGGGGGACTTCAATCCCGCGCCCGCCGTTCCCGTGTGGCCGTTTCTGGAGTGGGTGCTGTTCTTTTTTACCGGGGTTACGATTCAGGCGGCGCGCGGGCTAGCCATCGCTTTTTTCTTTGCCAATCTGCTGTTGAGCTACCTGCTGCTGCGGTCGCGCGGTCCGCTCTGGATGGCGCTGCTCGCTCTTACTTTGCTGGTCACCAGCCCGTTCCTTTACTGCTTCAGCAGGCTGGCCATTTTGGAGCCGATGCTGACCGCGTTTACCCTGGCAGCCTTGAATTTGGCTATCCGGCTGCCCAAGTTGCGGCGCCCGGTCTGGGGATCGGTTTGGATCGGCCTCCTATTCACTTTGATGATGCTCACCAAGACGACTGCGCTGTTCCTGCTGCCGGCGCTGGGTTGGGCCGTGGTGCTGCCTTTTTGCCAAAATCGAAGACTCGCACTGCGCTGCGCTCTGGCGGCGGGAGGAGCCTTTGCCGTTACCTTTGGCGCTTGGATGGCGCTGGTCTTCAGCATGGGTGTGCTTCCCGACTACAAGTACCTCTTTTTTGTGAATACCTACATCAAGCCCAAGGAGTTCTATTGGCCGCTGCTCAGCTTGTGGTGGTCGTTTCATGGCGGCCTTTGGGCGGACCACATCCTGATTCCGCTGGCTGGAGTGGCCGTGGCTGCGGCCGCCGTTGCTGGAACGGTGTTCTCCCGGCGCGTTCCGTGGGGCCGCAAGCTGTTGCTTGATCCGGTTTTTGGGGCTTCCATCCTGGCCGTGGCCGGCTACATTCTTTTCATGACCTACCAGAACCATCCCCAACCCCGCTATTTTGCCGTGGTGGCGTGGTTCAGTTTTCTTGTTGTAGCGCAGGGAGCCGAGGCGCTGCTTGGGCCATCGGCCCAACCGGGTAAAGACGCGATGCACGACTCCGCGACTCGCATTATGGGCTGGGGTGTAGTCGCGCTGGCGGCGTTGGCGGTGGGCGTCAATGGCGCCTGGACCCTCAACTACGCAACCCATCCGGAATATACGCTTGTAGACGCGGCAGAGCGGCTGACCAACTACATCGACACCCACCCTAACGGCAAGCGGCTTCTGGTATCGATAAGCGGCGACCAGATCTCGCTAATCACCCACCTGCCCGCGCTGTGCGACGATTTCGGCACCCCTACCCCTGAAATGCCGGATCTGGTGTCGAAGCTAGCCTACTATCAGCCGGGATGGTGGGCCACCTGGAACGACATTGACCCAGGTACCCTTGAAGATCTCCATAACACCTATTCGCTCGAACAGGTAGCCAGCTTCCACGCCCTCGACGACCGGGAGCGCAACGTCTTGGTGCTCTTCAAGTTACATCCGCTCCAAGGTGGGATGATCCGCCTCCCCAGCGACCTGAACCTGCAGGTTCCGCTCCCCGGCGACAAGATCGACATTCCCATCCAGTAGCCCCGAACACCCTTTTCGCATCCTACCTTGAGTATCAACAGTGGATTGTCGCGTCCCAGAAGATCGATCGGACGAAGTGTGCCAAACGCTGCGGCCCTCGGCCCAAAACCGTATGAATGCGGCCCGTTCGGATTCGGGAAAGCAACTCGCAAACCCTGTGACTGCAATCACTCGACAGAGGCAATTGCGGATGTTAGCCTTGCCGTGGCTTTCCCCCAGTGATCAAAGAGGTCGCGTTTCCTGGGGTCGTCCGAAATACGGCTTCAAACCTGAGTCTTGGAGGACATGTGACGGTACAGTATTTGGTTTACTTCTTTCTGGGCGTGAGCGTGCTTTCGCTCGTTGTAGCCTTGTTCGCGCGCCAGGTCATCGGCTTCGGCATTTCGGCGATGCAACAGATCGCAGCGACCATTACAGGCGGCGCCACGGCGTTTCTGAAGCGCCCGTACAAGGCCGCGGCGGTCCTGCTGGGCCTGCTGCTTCCGACATTCGCTTTCGCCCAGCCGGAACACGCGGGCGGCGGAGGCGAAGCCAATCTGATCCTGCCGGATTTGTCGACCGTGAGCTTTTTCGGCATCAACGGCCATGCCCTTCTGACAATTGGATTGCTCTTCTGCGTTGGCGGCCTGTTGTTTGGCCTGACGATTTACGTCCAGTTGAAGAACTCGCCGGTCCATCGCACCATGCTCGAAGTCTCCGAGCTGATCTATGAAACCTGCAAAACGTATCTGATCACTCAGGGCAAGTTCATTATGCTGCTCTGGGTTTTCATCGCGGTCATTATCTCGCTTTACTTCGGCGTTCTGGCGCCTGTCCCCGGAAAATCGATCGCGGTTACCTTGCCCATCATCCTGCTGTTTTCGCTCGTGGGCATCGCCGGCAGCTACGGCGTGGCGTGGT
>CAZSVJ010000040.1:0-17768 GCA_964610185.1 uncultured Occallatibacter sp.
TGGATTCCATCCACTCGGTATTCTGCTCGACGAGGATAAATTCGCTCCGGAGATTTCAGGCGAGTATTATTTCCGGCTTGCGGCGGGAATCGATCATGCCATCCGTAGCTCCGGAGCACGGA
Source organism: uncultured Occallatibacter sp. (assembly GCA_964610185.1). Taxonomy (GTDB): domain Bacteria; phylum Acidobacteriota; class Terriglobia; order Terriglobales; family Acidobacteriaceae; genus Telmatobacter. The sequence continues at coordinate 123 of CAZSVJ010000040.1, forward strand.
CATTTCTCTTCACATCTCCGGCGCATGGCGGTGGAACCAGCACCGTGGTAAGAAAGTTGAACGATAGCCTGCACAGTCTCAATCTCAGGACAAGGACGATAACGGCATCTGGGCTGGGCGAACTGGATCTTCCCCGCAGCGACGCTTCTCCGCGGTCCAAACTGGCCCTCCAAGGGCGAAACAAGGCCGACGAGACTCGGTCATTCAATATCGCCCTGCGGACTACAGTTCACGAGTACCCGGGATACCGCATTGAGCGAGAAGCGCCCACTCCCGACCCGGTGATATGGGCGTTGCATAACGCGGGCGAGCAATGCGATGTTGTCCTGATCGATGCGGATCCACTGCCCATTTCCGCCAATACCGAGTATCTGGCGCGAGTGGTGGACGCAACTGTGCTCGTGGTCAAAGCCAACACGACGACCAAGCAGGAGTTGGAGCGCGCGGCGCAACTTTTGGAGCGACTGGAGGTAGCCGGGGTTGCTGTAGTTCTGAACCAAATTAGCCAGGGACGCGCGGATCGCGCCATGAAAAAGGAATTCCGCAGGTACGAGCAATCACTTCAGCAACGTCGCTCCGCGGTCGAAAGGGCCACCGCGCGGCGAACCAACGCCTGAAACATGAACCGACACGAGCCATAGTCTCAGAGTCAACCTCCATTTTCACGACTGGCACTGGACCAATCTATACAAAGCAGACTGCTACCTTCGCCACGGGGGTTCATGCCGAATCCGCCCCAGTGCCAATTCTGTCTTCGGCCGACCCGAGATCTCAGTCTTAACCACGACGCATTCGCGGTCGGAGAGCAAATACGGATGGTCTGCGGCCTCACTCACTTGTGATTACAAGCGTCCACTTTCACCGAAAGGTGACAAGTCATTGCGCTCGATTGCTTGACGCGAGCCAAGGAAAGGACACAAATGGAAGAATTCTGGCAAGGTTTATACGCATTTATATCGTCCTCTCCGCGATGGGCGGAGCAATCGGATGGGACTACTGTTCGCAATTCGCGCGGCAAGGCCAAATTCTGGATGGTCCTGGATGCGATTACGATCTTGGCGTCCGCGGCACTTGTCACACTGTACAGAATGAATACGGGCCCGCTGGCTGGCGCAAAGGGGTTCTGGCAGGGCACACTCATTCAAGGCCGTTCCATGGGGATGTTACTGGGCTTTCTTTGTGGATTTTGCGTAGCGCTGATTCTCACGAGCCGACGGCTGCACTTGTATACTCCAATGCGGCTGAACAGCATTCTCCATGAGCAGAAGCTGAGCGTGCAGGCCTGCTTGACCGCCGGTTTGCTGCTGACGGGCACGCTCTACCTAATTAAGGCCGGAGACATTCCCCGCGGCATCGTGCTGATGACTGTGGGGCTGGTCACCGTCTCGCTCAGTGTACGCAGGCTTGTCTACCGTTTGACGCTCTATCGCGGCTTCGAACGCGGGGTGGGCACTCGCAACGTACTTATTGCGGGGACAGGCCCTGAGGCGCAAGCTCTTCGCCATCATCTTGAAAGTCTCCGGCATCTCGGTTACACCTTCAAGGGATTCATTAACTATGGCGGCTCAGGTTCCAGTCGCAATGAGACATCCGGCGAGGTGGTGGGCACACTTGAGACACTCTTTCATCAGACGCGCAGACATTTCGTGGATGAAATATTCTTAACCAATCCTTGCGACCGCGGGATCGTCAAGCACGTCCTGGAACAAGCACGCATCCACGGCGTGGATCTGCGCGTTGTTCCCGATATGTACGATGGCCAGGCCTTGAACACGTCCATCGAGTACATCGGCCAGTTCCCAACGATTCCGCTGCATCGGGGCCACCTACCCGAGGTCGGCCTGCTGTTGAAGCGCGTTCTCGATGTTGTGTTTTCCAGCTTGGCATTGCTGGTGCTTTCGCCGCTTCTTGTTGCGATCGCTATCGCCGTCAAGCTGGATTCGCCGGGGCCCGTGTTCTATTACTCAGATCGCATCGGCAAGAAGGGCCGTGTTTTCCGCTGCGTCAAGTTCCGCACCATGGTCCGGGATGCGGAAAAGCTCCGCGCCGAAATGATGCACATGAATGAGCGCGATGGAGTGCTGTTCAAGATCGCCAAAGACCCACGCATTACCAGGCTGGGCCGCTTTCTGCGCAGGTACTCTCTTGATGAGCTACCCCAGTTTTTCAACGTTCTGCGCGGCGACATGAGCATCGTGGGGCCGCGGCCGCCCCTTGCTAGCGAAGTGTTGGAGTACAAGCTCAACCACCTGCGCCGACTCGATGTGACCCCGGGAGTAACCGGACTCTGGCAAGTGCAGGCGCGCCGGGACCCCTCATTCGACAGTTATATTTCGCTGGATGTCACCTATATCGAGAACTGGAGCCTAATGCTGGACCTGAAGATCATCGCACGCACTGTAGCGGTGGTTCTGGCGGGAACTGGCTCCTAGCGTAAGCCGCCATAAATTGGCCGGCTCCGTGCGGAGAGAAATGGAAAAGCCGGCACGGCTGACCTCCGCTACATCCGCTCCCGCTGCGATCGCCCGGCTTGGACGAACGATTCACTCTCATTTTTTGGTGGCATACGCGCTGCCTCAGCTCGATTTGCAAAAAAATCCCACGACTCAGAGAATCCCTTGGCAACTGACGCGATAATACTTATGTCTGAACTTTCCGAGCCGGAAACGGTGACAGAAGTGCACGCTGGAGCCGATGTGCTTGCCAGGGAAGTGCTGGAATCGACGGCGCTCCGAGCCACATTCTGGACCGTGATGGACTACGCGTGCTCGACGGTGCTACGCGTCGTCAACAGCCTCATTCTTACCCGGCTGCTCATTCCGGAGTCTTTCGGTCTAATGGCGCTGGTTGGGACGCTTGTCGCCGGAATCAGCCTGATGTCCGATATCGGTCTTGGCCCAAGCGTAATTCGCAGCCCGCGCGGGGACGATCCCGTGCTTCTGAATACCGTCTGGACCCTGCAGGTGATTCGCGGCCTCGGTATTTTCCTGGCCGTCCTGGTGCTGACCGGGCCGATGGCCCTTATCTACCATGAGCCCCGGCTGATGGCGCTCTTGCCGGCGCTGGGTTTCAATGTCGTGATCGGCTCCTTCAACAGCACCAATTTGCTTTCGTTGTCTCGGCACATGGGCGTGCGCAGACTGTTCGTGCTGGACCTTACTACACAAATCTTTGGAGTGTTGATTCAGACTGGCTGCGCATTGGTGTTCCGTTCGGTGTGGGCGTTGGTCGTCGGAGCGATTCTGAGCACGGGTTACCGGCTATGGCTCAGCTACTACCGGAGGTTGATCCCAGGCATCCGAAATGTTTTCTGCTGGGACCGTGAGAGCGTACACAGCATCGTTCATTTCGGCAAATGGATTCTGATGTCGACGGCATTCTACTTCTTCGCGTCGCAGGCAGACCGGTTGATCCTCGCGAAACTGATCAGCTTCAGTCTGCTGGGCGTGTATAGCATCGCTTATTCGGTTTCGGATATCCCACGGGCGATCATCAATGCATTCACGCAAAAAGTTGGGTACCCATTTATTGCCAAGATGGCGGACCTCCCGATTGGCGAATTCCGCAGGATGTTCTTGCTTTACCGCTTCCGAACGCTGCTTGCGGGTGCGGGAATGCTCTGCCTGATGGTGTACCTTGGCGGCTTTCTTGTGGCAAGAATGTATGACCGGCGATATCATGCCGCTTCGTGGATGGTGCCGATTCTGGCGCTTGGGTTGTGGCACACGCTGCTGTATGCGACGACGATGCCCGCGCTGATGACGCTCGGCAAGTCGGGGTACCTGGCGATCGGAAATGCACTCTACTGTGTTGCTGTCCTTGCAGCCATTCCTTTGAGCTTCCATTTCTTTGGGATGTTCGGCGCTGTGATTGCCGTGGCTGCCGGCGATTTGCCGTTCTATTTCGTGTCGGTCACTGGAGCCAGCCGCGAGGGCGTTTCCACATGGAGGCAGGACCTGCAGGCGACGGGAATTTTTCTCGCGCTTCTCGCCGCCGGTTTCGCAATCCGAATGCGCATCGCCGGCTAGATCGTCACCAAGTGTGGCAGATTTCCAAAAGCGCTACCTTTCTTCGGAGCAAGCATGACCCAAGTCCGCCAAGTGTATATGGTGTTATCGCCGCGCTCTCTTGGCTATGCGAGAGATGCCCTGGAAAGCCTGCTTCAAAATTCTCTGGAGCCGCTTTACCTGCGTCTCATAACCGACTCAGAACGGGACAAGGAGATTTTGTCCGAGGTGGTAGGGTCGCTCGACGCAAAGGCGCATCTGTGCGACGTTTACTCGGAAAATGATCTGGCCCCGCGCGAGGAGGAGATCTTCGCCAGGCATGCCAATCTGCGGGCTTTCCGGCGCGGTCATCCATGCTGGCGCAAAATCACCGATCCGCTGCTGCTGAGCGATCCCAGCGCGGAAATGGTTTTGCTCGACCCGGACCTTTACTTTCCAAACCGCTTTAAGTTTGAGGAGACGCCCCCCAAAGGCTTGCTCCTGATGTGGCAGCATCCAAACTGCCTCTTTCCGCCCGATGTGGTGAGGACTGCAATTGATGCAGGCATTCGCTTAGCGCACCACGTAGACATAGGGGTAGCTCACTGGCGCGCTTCCCAAGATCTGGACTGGCTTGACTGGCTGTTAGGCAAGCTGGGCGGCGCGAATCTGCCGCGCGCGATGCACGTTGAGGCGATTGTGTGGGCTGCGCTTGCGATGCGGATCGGCGGAGGGCACCTCGACCCCACGTACTGGAAATGCTGGGAGCGGTCGCCGGCTGCGCGAGTGATGACGAAGATCGGCGTGAGCGGCCTGCGCATTCTGAGATCGGAGCCTTGGACCAGCCTAAAATGCTTTCACGCGGGCGGAGAAGCAAAGTGGTGGTTGCATGCGGCTCGAGAAACAGGGTTACTGGACGGTAAGGCCGAGCATCGCCAGCCGGGCCGCATCCTTCCGTATGTTGAATTGACACCCGCGCATTTTGCGCGGGAGCGGGCGTTCAAGCGCGTATTGAATACCCTCGGTTATTACCAAATCTTCCGTCCCGCGTGAGCCCATATGAGAATCTGTATTGTCGCCGAACATGCATCGAGACAATTCGGAGGGGAGGCATTTCTTCCCGTACACTACTTTAGCTTATTGAGGGTCCGTGGAATCGAGAGTTGGCTGGTTGTCCACTCGCGCACACGCGGCGAACTTACGGAACTGTTCCCCCTGGATCTCGACCGGATCCGATTTGTTCCGGACCTGTGGATTCACAAGCTGGTATTCAAGCTCAGCCGCTTTCTGCCGACGCGGGTGTCTGTACCCACGCTGGGGCTTCTCAACCAGCTCATCACGCAATTCTACCAACGCGGGATCGTACGCAAGCTGATCCGCGAGAACCAGATCGATGTGATTCACCAGCCGATTCCGGTTGCCTCACGCTTCCCGTCACTGCTGTTCGGCCTGCACGTGCCTGTGGTGATTGGACCGCTGAACGGCGGGATGGAATACCCGGCGGCATTTCGCCTCACCGAGCCCAGAATGATCCGCGCAGCGATTGCCGTGGCCCGGCTGTTCGTGAATGTGGCTAACTCAATACTGCCCGGCAAGAAAAATGCCGATGTCGTGCTGGTGGCCAATGAACGGACACGGCGCGCACTACCTTCGGGAATTCGCGGCAGTGTCATCGAACTTGTGGAGAACGGAATTGACACCGGTGTCTGGCAGGCTGCCCCCTGGAACGCGGAGGACAAAGCAATTCGCTTTGTGTTTATCGGGCGTCTAGTTGACTGGAAGGCACTGGATATCGTGATTCGGGCACTCGAGAAGGTCCCATCCGCCGAACTGGAGATTGTTGGCGACGGGCCCATGTTGGAAGCATGGAGGTTATTGGCGAATGAACTAGGTGTGAAGGACCGTGTCCATTTTTTGGGTTGGATGACGCAGCAACAGTGCGCAGCTCGCGTTCAATCCGCAATCGCCCTGGTTCTGCCGAGTCTCTACGAGTGCGGCGGCGCGGTGGTGCTGGAGGCGATGGCCATGGGCAGGCCCGTCATCGCCACTCGCTGGGGAGGGCCGGCCGATTACCTGGACGCATCTTGCGGAATACTGATAGAGCCTGAAAGTTATTCGAGTCTCGTGGCGGGATTTACCGAGGCGATGCAGAAGCTCATCGACTCTCCAGAACTTGTGAAATCGATGGGCGAAGCCGGACGAGATCGGGCGATCAGCCACTTTGACTGGCAGCGGAAGATCGACCGGGTCATCGGCATCTACAGCGGACTATTGAAGAAGGCGGGTGTTCCCGTGGAGTTTACAGAGGGCCGCGCCCCACTGGCCACAATCTCCGAGCAGCACTGAGCTGGTCTCGGTCCACGCGATGAACTCAGATTTCCATGAGCCGTTATTGCGGATTCTCGGATTGTCGCAATCGTCAATACTTGTGGGGGTGCGAGCGTGGCGGAGACGTTCCCGAGGCAAGTACCCAACACTGAGCAAGAGTATCTGAGCGGCATCCAAGCAATGACAACCAAAAACGCCTTGTCCTGGTCAATGGTGGTCGCCACATATCGTCGCGAAAAGATCCTGCCCATAGCTCTCGATTTCGCTGTGCGGCAGACTCGCCCGCCGAAGGAGATTGTTGTCGTCGATGCCAGCGAGAGTTGGCAGGCGACACGCGATCTCATCCTTTCAACGATTGCGGCCGAGCATCCTGAGATTCGATGGGTTTACGTTGAGGCAGAGAGCCGCTCCCTGACACTGCAGCGCAATCAAGGCATCCCGCTTGCCACCTCCGACGTCCTCTTCCTCATCGACGACGATTCCATGATGTACCCCGACTGTGCCGAGAGGATCATGGAGGTTTACGAAGCCGATCGGGACCACAGGATTATGGGCGTACAGTCCAACTTCGTCGATCAACTGCCGCCCCAATCCGGATCCATTGAGGACTCCCGCCAGAAAGTCGGCATATCGGAAACGCTGCTGGCGCCGTCTGGCCGCAAATTCCTCTGGAAGCATCGCTTCTTTCGACGCCTGCTTATTATGGACACGAAGGAGCACTTCATTCCCTACGAGGGTTATTTCAGGGACTACCCTCTCCCCGACGCGGTTGGGGAGCTCAACGTTGTCCCCGTCCGCATCTTTGACGGATTCCGGATGACATACCGCCGGGAAGTCTTTGCCAAGGAAGTCTTCGAGCCGCTTTTTCTTTACTATGCCGTAGCCGAGGACTCCGACCTGAGTTATCGAGCGTCTCGCCATGGAGCCCTGGCTTTGGCCGTCGACGCTCGGTTGCACCATTACCAGAGTGGATCGGGCCGGCTCTCCATGGTGCAGGTCTCGGCGCTCGCAGGCCTTAATATGGCTCTCTGCCTTCGCAAGCACTCCAGCGATTTGCGCCGAGACCGCCCCCGATTCTATGGCTCTATTCTTCACCGGATGTTTGCGCAAAGCATCCGAGATCTCACCAATCGCCGCTGGTCTCTTCCCCGTATGCGCGGGCTTCTGCTGGCCCTGCGCTATGCACCCAAGCTTTTTGCCATGAGCGATCGGGATCTGACGGAATGGTATCCCAACCTCCAGCGCAAACTCATCCGGGCATGATTCAACCGAATTGGCACGTTGCCCACGTCTTGCTTGTAAATCGGCAAATCCTGAATTAGAGAGATCTGGCATGAAAGCTCGTTCTCAAGACGTAAACCCGCAAGTCGAAGGACCTGTCATGGCCCTATATTCGGAAGCTCGCTCAGATGCCGCGGCTGCTACTGATGATTGTGCGCCAGCCACCGCAGAAGCGCCGCCCGGACGCCGGCTGGTTTATCTTCTGAGCCGCTTTCCGGCTATCTCGCATACATTCTTTCTGAATGAAGTTTGGGAGTTGAGAAGGCTTGGATTTACCGTCGATGTCGCATCCATCAATGAGCCCGACCGCCCACGTATGTCGATGCCCGAGGCAGAAGTGGAGGAAACGAGCAAGACTTTCTACATCAAGTCAGCGGGAGCTGCCAAGGCGATGTGGATTGCGGCGAAGACTCTCTTGCGCCGGCCCCGCGTCTTCGCCCGCGGACTATCAGCCGCACTGAATATGGGGCGAGCGGACCCCGGCGCGACGCTCTACGCGCTGTTCTACTTCGCGGAAGCTCTAATCCTGGGCGACTGGATGCGTTTACGCGGTCATCGTCACTTGCACATCCATTTTTGCGGGCCCGTGGCGACGGTGGGCATGCTGACATCCATAGCGTGGGGATTTCCTTTTTCACTTACGGTACATGGACCGGACGAATTCTACGATGTGGAAAAGTTCTATCTTCGACAGAAAGTCGAGCGAGCGAAGTTCATCCTGTGTATCAGCGACTTCTGCCGCAGCCAGCTTATGCGCATTGCGGCCCCGGAGCACTGGGACAAGATGCATGTGGTGAGGTTGGGTGTCGACCCGCGTGTGTTTTTTCCGGCACGGCAAAGGCGCGAGCCGGAGGAAATAATCGAGATACTTTGTGTGGGGCGTTTGGTCGCCTCGAAGGGCCAACTCGTACTGGTGCGCGCCTGTGAATTATTGCTCTCTCAAGGTTACTCGCTCCGCTTGCGCCTAGTGGGTGCGGGCCCGGATCGTAAATATCTGGAAGCGTTCGCGGCCCGGAAGGGCATCCCGGTGGTCTTCGAGGGCGCCAGGAGCCATGACGAGACACGGCAGTTACTTGGTCGCGCCGATATTTTCGCCCTTGCAAGTTTCGCCGAAGGCGTGCCGGTAGCTTTGATGGAGGCGATGGCCATGGAAGTTCCCTGTGTGAGCACCTGCGTTGCCGGCATCCCGGAGCTGATTCGCGATGGCCTCGACGGTATTCTGGTGCCGGCGTCCTCGGCCGAGGCGCTGGCCTCGGCGCTGCAGCGGCTCGTGGCTGATCCCCTTCTGCGGCGCAGCCTTGGAGTTGCAGGCAGCAAGCGTGTCCTCGAGCACTACAATCTGCGGCGGAACGTAAGCTCCCTGGCGCAGGTATTCAGCCAGCAATTACCTGACTGCATTTAGAACAAAATGTAGAATGGGGCGGGTACAAAAAACGGCCCTTTCAGATCTCCTGCAACGCTTCTCTCAGGGTCGATTTCCAATGTTTCAGCGGCCCCTCCCTCGGCGGGCCAGGACGCTTCCATAGGAGCCTTCTTCTTGAATCAACGAGCGCTGCCGGTATGCACGGTGATTGTGCCCTGTTACAACGAGGGAGCGCGCCTGCAGAGCGATCAGTTTCACCACTTTCTAGAGGGGCATCGGGAGATCCGCATCCTGTTTGTGAACGACGGGAGCACGGATCGGACTCTGGCTGTGTTGGGAGAAGCGCGGCGGGGATTTGAAGACCTCATCGAGATACTGGATAAGCAGCCGAATGGGGGCAAGGCGGAGGCGGTCCGCCTCGGTATGCTGGCGGCGATTGATTCTGGCGTTTCCTATGTGGGGTTTTGGGACGCGGATCTGGCAACACCGCTGGAGGCGATTCCCGAGTTCCTGACGCTGCTCGAGTCCAATCACCAGTTGCAGATGGTTTTTGGCTCCCGGGTCCGGCTGCTGGGGCGGCAAGTGCACCGGCGGGCGCTGCGGCACTATCCGGGCCGGGTTTTCGCTTCGGTGGTCTCGTTGATTCTGCGGCTCCCAATCTACGACACCCAGTGCGGGGCTAAGATCTTCCGCGTGAACTCGGAGTTGCGCAGCGTTCTGGTCGATCCGTTTCTCTCCCGATGGGTCTTCGATGTGGAGATTCTGGCCCGGTTCATCGCGATGAATCATGGTGACCCGTCGGACCTGCGGGATTCTATCTACGAAGTTCCCTTGATGCGCTGGGAGGATGTGGCCGGGTCGAAGCTGCACTCGGGGGATTTCCTCAAGGCTTCGCTTGACTTGCTGCGCATTTATCGCCGTTACCTGGCGGGCGGAACGGCCTACCGGAGCGGGGTGACCGGGGCGGCTTCGGCCGAACTCGACGCAGCTGGCAGGCGAGCGTTGCCCTGAGGGCTTTGGCGGGGAGACCGGGCGGAAACCAATTCTGTGGAAGGGAGCTCAGCCAAGTTGATCGATTTCACTTTCAAGGAAGACAACGGACGGGATAGCAAAGTTGCGGGTGGCAAGGCATGGATGGAGGGCTTGATTCTGGTCCTGATGCTGGCGGTTTCCTTCGGCCTGAATCTGGCGACGAGTTCACGTTTTCCTCTGCCCTGGCAGGATGAGATCGCGTTTACGGATGTGGCGGTGAACACCGCAACGGGGCAGGGATTTATCTCGACAGTAGCGATGTGCGGCGACCCTTCGATCCAACACTTCTGGTCGTGCAACGCGCCGCTTTACCCTCTGATCCTGAGCAGGTGGATTCAGGCTACTGGCTTCACAATTCCAGGGGTTCGGTCGCTGAACTATGTGCTGATTTTGCTTTGCGTGCTGACACTCTGGGCAGCCGTGAAGCGGCTGGACTTGGTTAGGAGCGCAAGATACCGGCTGCTCTTTGCGGGGCTTTTGCTGTGCGGCTACGGAATGGGTTTCATCTTTCGAAGTGCGCGGTACGACTGCCTGTGTTTGCTGGTCATGTCCCTGGTGCCGCTGAGCTACACGCTGAAGCCGGCGCGGGCACGCTTGTTAGCGATTTTCTTGCTGGGAGTGGTGGCGCCGTTTGCCGGAATCCAGCTCATTTTATATTCGATTGTGCTGTGCGCGGTTGTGCTGCTGTTTCTCCGGCAGCGGGTGATTTGGGAGGTGTTGGCGCTTGGCGCCGGGGAAATGGTGGGCGCGGCCTCGCTAATCGGATTCTTCTACACGCATGGCGTGCTGGCCAACTTCCGCAGCGCCATTTCGGGCGAACGGACGGGACGTTTTCAGTACATGTCCAAGGACCCGAGTTTTGCGCTGCTGCTGCTCGTGTGCCTGCTGCTTGTGGGCACGCAGTTGTTCCGGGGCAAGTTCAAGTTGCGGTCGTTGCTGGGCGCGGCGCTGGCTTGCGGCATTCTGATCCCGGCGGGGATGCTGTTGCTGGGCAAGTTCCCGATTTACTACTCCTGGATGGCGTTTGTGCCTCTGGCGATGCTGGTGTGTGGCGCGTTGTCTCGGGAGAGAGCCGGCTTTCCGCGCGGCGCGCTCCTATTCGGCGCGCTGGGAATGGCAACGGTGTTTCTGATCGGATTGCCGGTTCAGCTTGCCTCTGCGCTCTACTACTGGAATGGCCGCGACTGTGCTCGGATTGACGCCATGGACCAGCAGTACCTGGCCAGCAGCGACTGGGTCTACACGCAGTACAGCGGCTACTTTGCGGCGCGGAAGGTAACCGACCATGTGTTTATGCCGTTCCTGGTGCCGGAACCATACAAGGACAAGGTGAATGTGCTGATCGTTTCCCCTTCCGACTATAAGGAATATGTGCACGCGATTATGGGCGGGGAGTGGCGCGATACGGGGATTGGAATTGCCGATACCGAACGCGATTTGCTGCCCAATAACTCGGCGGCCATCCTGTTGCAGCGGCGCATCGATTTGCACATCTATCGGAAGATCGAACCCGCGGCGCAGAGTTCCGCAGACACGGCTTCAGGGCAGGTGAAGGCTGGGCAGGTGCTCTGAGGCGGTCTCTGTTTGGGGCTGGTTGGGGGAATCGTCCAAGGAACCGCGACTCGGACAGGGTCGGCCGCGTAAGGCTTCGCCAAACTGGTTCAGGCAATCCGGTGTGTCGAGGTTCCTCTGGAGGCCGTATGGTAAGGTGTTTCTTCAAGATTGTTTCTGACTGCTGAGGCTGTCATTGTTTGAGAACATTCGCGAAGACTGGCGTACATACGACCGTCAACTATCCCGTCAGGGTTTGTGGGCCATGGTTGTGTACAGGTATGGACGCTGGCGATACACCATTCGCTGGCGTTGGTTAAGGATGCCTTTTTCCTTCCTCTACAAGGTGTTGAAACCCATCTCCGAAGTGCTGACTGGAATTGAACTGCCCTGCGAAGCAACATTGGGGCGGCGATTCCGAATCGACCATTTTGGGGGAATTGTCATTAGCGGAGATGCCGTATTTGGTGACGATTGCATAATTCGAAACGGAGTCACTGTCGGATTGAAGCACACCGGTCACCGCGGATCGCCGATCCTGGGGAACCGCGTGGATATTGGCGCAGGCGCCAAGATTCTGGGTTCGATTCGAATTGGGGACGATGTATCGATTGGAGCAAACGCGGTAGTGCTCACCGACGTTCCTGCCAACTGCATTGCAGTTGGAATTCCAGCTCGTGTGATTCCGAGAAAGTCGGAAATGCCCTCTGTGAGCGAGAGTGCGGTGGATGCCGGGGCGTTCGAAGGGAAGGGTGTGCATGCCAATAACAATTGAGGGTCTCCCGGCGAGTCGCAAGGAGACTGATCAGCCGGCGCTCTCGATTGTTGTGATTGGCCGCAATGAGGGACAGAGGCTGGCCAGGTGTTTGGGGTCGATCAGCCAGGTGCGGGGCGTCGCCGTGAAAGGGGTCGTCTATGTCGATTCCGGATCGGTCGACGGGAGTCCAGAATATGCAGCTTCCATGGGCTGCCATGTGGTGGAACTTGACCCTTCACGACCGTTCAGTGCCGCGCGCGCGCGCAATGAAGGCTTTACCTGGGTCATGGAACACAATCCAGATGTGCCTTTCATCCAGTTTCTGGATGGCGACTGCAGTCTGGCGGAGGACTGGCTTGAGAAGGGCTTATCTGTGCTGACCGAGCGGCCCGATGTGGGCGTGGCTTGCGGTCATGTTCACGAGCTTTGTCCTGGGGCGACCATCTACAACCAGTTGTGCGATCTGGAATGGCAGCAAGCTCCAGGGGAGATACGATCCTCCGGCGGTCGATTTCTGATTCGGACCGAGGTCTATCGGGCGGTCGGGGGATTTCGGCCCGATGTCATTGCAGCCGAAGACGATGAATTCTGCGTGCGCGTGCGTCGAACCGGCGCCAAGATTCTCATGGTGGATGCAGACATGGCTCGGCACGATATGGCGATGACCCGATTCAGCCAGTGGTGGCGCAGGTCAAAACGGACAGGGCATGCTTTCGCGCACGTATCGGCGTTGCATGGCCAGAGTGAAGATCGGTACTTTGTCGCCGATTGCCGGCGGATTTGGATCTGGGCCCTGCTGCTGCCGGTTTTGGCGCTATCTCTTGCGCCTGTCACTCACGGTCTTTCTCTGCTCCTGCTGACTTGCGCGTACGGACTTCAATTTGCGCGCACCTTCATTCGCGGCCGCCAGCGCGGATGGTCGGCTCGGCAAGCCGCGATCTACTCTATTTTCACCGTGCTGTTCAAATTCCCTGCGTTGACCGGCTTACTTGAATACTATTGGCGCCAGTGGCGCAGCCATGATTTTACAATAATTGAATACAAAGGAAGCTCATAGCGCATGACTCAGTCATCACTGGAGCAAATAGCGGAGCCGATCGGGGAAACTCCTTCATTGATTGCGCGTGCCCCCAACACATTTCCAGGCTCGAAGCGCCGCGTGGGTTTTCTGGGTACCGGTTATATCGCCGACTGGCATGCCCAGGCCATTGCCAAGGTTAGCGGTGTGGAGTTGGTCGCAGTCTGCGATCATATTCTTCCCAAAGCGCAAGCTCTGGCTCAGAAATTCGGCGTACCCAAAGCGTATAGCTCGCTTCAAGCGATGCTCGCCGCAGAGAAATTAGACGCCGTCCATGTACTTCTGCCGCCGGACCGGCATTTTGCCGCGGCACGCACATTGCTTGAATCCGACGTGCATGTATTTCTGGAAAAGCCCATGTGCGACAACGCTAACGACTGCGAGTCGTTGGTGCGAATTGCGGATGAGCGCGGCCTGCGCGTCGGCGTAGGGCACAATTTTCTTTTCTCCAGCTGCTATGAGCAACTGCGGCAGGATATGCGGAGCGGCGTTCTTGGATTGATCGACGATGTGACGATTACCTGGCACCGCCCTTTGCCCGCAACGATCTCCGGCCCTTTTAATATTTGGATGCTGCGCGATCCGCGCAATATCATGCTGGAGATCGGTTCGCATTCCGTGGCCCAAATGCTGGACCTGGTCGGCGAGCCGGAAGAGTTGCAAGTTCATCCCAGCAACCCCGTGGACCTGCCGACCGGCCGGAAATTCTTTCGGCGTTGGCAGGTCAACGCGTTTAAGGGCCAGACCGCGGTTGAGTTGCGCTTCTCCTTCGTGCCCGGCTTTTCCGAATACACGATTCATGTTCGGGGTTCGCTGGCGTCAGCTACTGTGGACTTTGAGCGCAGTACCTATACGCGTCACGAGCATCGTCCGATCGACCCGGATTTTGATGCCTATTCGATAGTTACAAACAAAGCTCGGAGCTTGAAAAAACAGGCTCGGCGGACTTTGTTCCACTATTTCCGCTCGAAACTGGACCTTGGTGCTCGCGGCAACCCCTATGGCGCCACGATCGCAAGCGCCCTGGATGCATTCTATGTCTCTTCTGGCGCACCACTCGATGAGCGCGTCGATGCGCGCACGGGAGCCAGGGTGATCCGCATATGTCAGCAGATCGGCTCTCACGCAAATCTCTCGCCCAATGAACTTGCAGTGCAGTCTTTCCCTGTGCCGATTGGGAATGCTCCCGCACCAAGCATCCTGGTTTTAGGCGCTACCGGGTTCATTGGCAAGGAACTCGTCAGGCAATTGGTCGAGGCTGGCAGGGGCGTAAGATTGCTGGTTCGGAATGCCGGCAATCTCCCTCGTGGCATGCAGCTGCCGGCGGTGGACTGTCATATCGGGGACCTGATGAACATCGCGGACCTCCGTAAGGCGATGGAAGGAATCGACTGCGTCATCCATCTAGCGCGGTCGAATGTGAAGACTTGGGCCGAGTATCAGGAGTTTGAAATCGGAGCGACCCGACAGGTCGCCAAATGCGCGCTTGAGGCCGGCGTCAAGCGCCTCATCTACACAGGTTCGATCGCCTCGTATTATTCGGGCGCAAAGGCAGGCACGATTACTGAAAACACCACTCTAGATTCGCGAGTCGCACGTGGCAACTTGTACGCGCGAGCAAAGATGGCATCTGAAGAGTTGCTCGGAAAAATGCATAAGGGGCAGGGCTTGCCTGTGGTAATTCTGCGGCCGGGCATCGTGATCGGGCGCGGAGGCAGTCCCTTTCATTGGGGAGTAGCCATGTGGTGGCACGACGCAGTCTGCCAGACTTGGGGCCCCGGCCGAAACAAGCTGCCGTTGGTTCTGGTTGAAGACGTGGCATTGGGCCTGATCGCCGCGATAGACACGCCGGGTATCGAAGGCAGATCTTTCAATCTGGTAGGCGACCCCTGCATGAGCGCCCAAGAGTATCTCGACGAACTGGACCGCTGCGGCAACTTTCGCATTCGCCGTCACACCACGCCGATCATTCAGTTCTATCTGATTGACTTATTGAAGTGGGTAGCAAAGGTCGCGCTACGTTTCCCTGACCGGCATTTCCCGGGTTATCGGGATTGGGAGACCCGTACGCTGATTGCCCGTTTCGATTGCGCAGCGGCGAAAACCGACCTCGGTTGGAAGCCGGTCACGGACCGCGGCGAATATGTGCGCAAGGGCATCGCAGAGCCGATGGCCGAATTCATGAAATAGAGCCCTCCTACAGAACCATGCTACCGGTGCGGCCTGCAATTGACACCCTGCATTGCCCTCACTCCCTTCTCGAACGCCTTCTGAAAAAAGCGCGCTCGCGTGGAAAAAGGCTTCGTCCGACGATTGCTGGAATTCGCTCTAGCTCGACGCCGAAGCGGCTCTCTTATCGTCCGAAGAAAACATGTCGCATATTTCGAAGAGATAGTCGCTCGGGCCGCAGGAGTGTAGGGAAATGGCATTACGGATACTAGATCACGTTTCCTCTCAGAAGACCGAGTTATCTGCTTCGGTTTGTATCGTCGGCGCTGGAGTTGCAGGACTTATTGCAGCCACGCGCCTCGCCCGGGATAAGAAACTGCGCATTGTAGTATTGGAGAGCGGTCTTAAAACAGTTGACCCCGCTATAGGTGCTCTCAATGAAGTCGATAATGCCGGCGATAACTACAATGGCTCCCTGTTTGGCAGATCCAGGGGCCTGGGAGGTACATCGTCGATCTGGTCCGGAAAACTCCTTCCCCTCGCCTCTCACGATACACTGCCCCGTCCTTATCTCAACCTGGAGGGGTGGCCCTTCGATAGTGCCGAACTAGATCGGTACCGGCAGGAAATCGAGGCTTTCATGGGAGTTGATTGTGAGCCTTACGACGAAGATGTCGCGGAACGACTAGACCCGCAAGCCTTCCTTCCGAGAGACGATATCGACTTTTGTCTTAGATGGCCCAAAAGACCAAGCCGTAAGAATCATAATCTGGCTTATGTCTTTCGCAAAGAAATTGAGCGTCTCGGGAACCTTGAAATCTGGCTCGGGGCGACTGCTTCACATTTTGATTTCGATTTGGATTGTAGAAAGATCACGGCCATAACCTGCATCAATCTTGCTGGAAAAACCTTGCGGGTGATGGCAAACGAATTTCTCATTGCCGCCGGGACCCTGGAGACGACTCGTTTGCTTCTGTTGGCAGACCGGCAATCAAACGGTTCTATTTCGCGTGATTGCGACGCGCTCGGTCGATATTTCAACGATCACCTGGGAGTGAATGCAGCAGCCCTTCGTCCGCGGGACAATACATTGACTAATCGGATCTTGAATGACCGCACTTGGTTAAAGTCGCAGCGGCATTTGCATTTTGAGCTGCGTCCGGAAGTCCAGAAAAAGGATGGTATTGGTAGCGCTTACTTTGAAATTGGAAGAGAACTTCCCGATTCCTCCGCATTGACAAAAACCAGACAGGTCATGCAACGCCTCAAAAGCGGGCGAATAGCGGCCGTTAGTTATCAGGATATTCGGGCGATTCTTCAAGACTCACCCTCGTTATTCTGGGCAGCACAATGGAGATGGATGCGAAGGCAATACTATTGGCCCCCGAATGCCAATCTCCACATATTTATCCGGATCGAACAGCTGCCCCATTGGCACAACCGCATTTGCCTTTCGGATCAGAAAGACGCCTTGCACCTCCCCAAGCTAAGACTTGAGTGGAAGAAAACGGATGCGGACGAAAAGGCTTTCAGAGTAACGATTGAGAAGATCGATCGCTATTGGAAGGCCCACCTTGCCAACGTTTGCGAGCTGGAGTGGAAGCCTGAGGTTCTAAATTCAGAGGTTGGTATGGTGAATTTGACCATGGACCTTGCCCATCCTGCGGGCTCAACCCGAATGGGAACGACTCCTTTAAACTCCGTGGTTGATCCCCATTTAAGAGTTCATCGGATTGAAAATCTAAGCATCGCAAGTGCTTCCGTTTTTCCATCCTCGGGAAGTGCTAATCCCACTTTGACTATTATGCACCTGGCCATGCGCGCTGCCGATGCCATAGCACGTCACATTTGACGTTTTGTCGATCTCTCAATCTTCTCGGCTGCAACCCTACTGGAAAGTCGTGGCCTCATGAGATTACATTGACTTGGATGTGCACGGACCGTTTCCCTACTACGAGGAAAGACTACCATGGCGTGGGCGGGCTTACCCTTCCGCCCTGAGTATCCCGCCATGCCTGCCGCATCAGGTCCGCCATCAGCAACGACTCGGCAGCGCGCTCACGGCGGCGAGGGTTGCCGCTGTTGCGATTGCGTAACCAGC
>CAZSVJ010000041.1:0-17587 GCA_964610185.1 uncultured Occallatibacter sp.
GCCTATCACCAATTCCCCGTCCTGCGCGCGCCGCCGTGTCACCGGCGACTCATCTACCCACAGAAAAGGCCTGCTCCCGGCGTTACGCTCCGCCACAATCGTGTTGACGGTGACAATGTAATCATTCCAGGCTCGAAGAGTCTCCGGCTTCGGTTCTGCCGCCCACGACACGACAACACTTAGCAGAAGAAACAGGATTGCCGATGGCGCCACGGCTCTCATTTCAATTCAACCTCCATGAAACTACGGATCTTGAAAACGTGCTTCAGACAACGTCATACTCGAAACGTCGATGGAGTAAGAATGATCCATTCAAGACTTATCGCACGTTGATCCGGACAATATACATCGAATCAAAGTATTGATCGATGCGGAGTGGCGAATCATTACGAAGCGACTGTCACTGCTGGGTCAAAGAGGAATCTGACGATCCCTCTCTCAAGAGGGTCCGCTTGAAGTGGTGCCGAGGAAGTGCGCAACCTTTCTCCCTGCCTTGCCAATGTAGAAGACGGTAACCTTTGAACCCTTTCCGATGCCTGTTCCCGCTTCCTTTGTAGCTTGACTGGTCATATTAAATGTCTCCTCTGTCCCATCGCCGGCTACAACAACTACGCTCTTTCCGCCTTTGTCGATTTCCTTGACTGTGCCTTCTGTTGCTTTCAATCCGTCGGCGCCAACCTTATCGATCTCAACTGCGGTTTCTTCAGTTCCGGTTTTCGTGTAGTGGACGATGACCTCTCCGCCTTCTTTGAAGCCATGCCACGAATCCTTGGCGGCAACATCCCCGGCGTCCGCACCATGAACGGCGGTGCTATCGAGCACATGCAACGTATGGCCGACCCCATCGTCCGTTTTAACGACGATGGTTTTTCCGGTTGAATCGATTTTTTGAATGGTGGCGTGGGCGGCGGTCATGGCATCGTCCTGGCCAGATGCGATCGCAACAAGCGACATAGCGAGGATTGTCACGGAAATGATTCTTACCGCCATTCCGACATCCGGGACTAACCGCATCCATCCGCTGAAGGCACCAACTGCTTTCGTACTGCTGGCTTTGTTATTCATTTCAGCCCTCTCTGAATAGTTGGTTTGATGCTTAGGAACGATTGCATCGTCGCTCCAGCTGGATTTCAATCCCGATCTCCATTTCGAGTTCTCCTATCAGGACACCGCGTTTTGGAGGCTCAACTCACCCTGTTTGAAAAGATTCTCCTCGGCCTTTATGGATGCATTAATTCACGGCCCTTGAATCATCCATTGCCACAAGGCCGAGAGGCCGCCGACCCGGCCGGCCTCTCCACTTGCGCTAATACCCAATGGTGAAACGCTCACCGCGGTGCTTTGGCTTCTCCAATTCATCGACGGCTGCAATGGCGTAGTCTTCGCTGGAAATCCGACTGTTGCCGTCGTCGTCCACAATCAGATCGTCCTTACCGAGACGAAATTTCCCAGTCTTCTCGCCAGGCTCGAAGAGTCCCGCCGGGGCAAAATAGGTCCAATCCGCGCCGCTAGCTTCGAGGTCCTGGCGAACCTGCTCATGAGCCTTAGCAATCGGCAAAGCAGCGTCGGGAAGTTGGCCACTTGCGATGGCCGTCACACCCGGCGCGACGGACAGACCGCCTGCTCCTCCGACGACCAGCAACCGCTGCTTGTTTTTCTTCACCGCTTGAGTGATGCGCTTGGTCGTGCCGACGATCCGATCGTTATCGTCAACAGGTGGACGATAGGCACTCACGACGGCATCCGCACCCTTCAGCACTTCCGCCAATTGACCGGCGTCGCTTAAATCGCTATTTGCGACTTCGAGTCCGTTCTTAGCGGTGATGCTTTTTTCAGGGCGAGCAATCGCTCGAACGTGGTGGCCACGCTTCAGCAATTCAGCCGTGATCCTCGATCCCGCGTTGCCTGTCGCTCCAATGACTGCCACTTTCATGATCTGACCTCCTCATAGGATTTGCGATCTCTCGCATTCACAACACCGGATGCCTCAACCTTCAAGAGATATTCGCCGACGTGGGGACCATTACATGAATCACGCGCGAATCTGTAAACGTCAGCATGAAACTGAAAAGGAACACATCGAAACACTGCAACGGTGTTACACCCGAGAGAAGTTGCAATAAGCAGGCATAACTTGCGCCTGGCTCCCCATGCTCTCCCTCGGACGCAAAGCAGGCTATATCTTGAGCACAGGCTTCGCGGCTAGAACATCCTTGAAGCTTGCACGATGTTGCAGAAAGACCATGACCCAGAGCACAGTTGCTGCCAGCGCTGGAGGAATACTCGCCTGCGCAAGCGTCAGAAGAAACACCAGAATGTTATAGAGTTCGGCTGCCAACAGCGTCAGCGCAAGCGGCACGAAATAGCTAGAAAACAACAGGAGTCCACCAATCAATTGAATGCCGAAAAAGAACGCGGCGAAGTGCGACGAGCTAATGGCGACAAAAAACTGAATCGCCGGCGGGTTCGTTGGCGGTGGCTGATGGATGAAGTTGAGAAATCCGTTCAGGCCGAAGACGGTAAACATAAGTCCCAGCAGATACCTCGCAATAATGGATGCTATCTTCATGCGCCGTCTCCTTTGGTCAATGGCGCCTCTTTGAGTAGGCTTGGGGCGTTGGGCCTTCTTGCGGAGGCGGTTGCGGTTTGTGGGATGAGAAACAGCTGGTTAGATTGCCGTGGCGCCCCCATCCACGACAAGGTCATTTCCAAGGACAAAGCTGCTTTCATCCGAAGCCAGGAAGAGGGCGGCGGCGGCGATTTCCTCTGGCCGTCCAAGGCGCCCAAGTGGTATCAAGGATTTGAACCACTCTCTTGCATTATCAGCTGCCTCCTTAGTCGCGAACTGGGCGTCAATGATGGGGGTGTCCACAGGACCGGGGCTGATGATATTGGCGCGAATCTTCTTGTCTTTGAACTCACTCGTCCAGGTTCTGACGAACGAGCGCAGCGCCGCCTTCGTTGCGGCGTAAGTGCTGTATCCAGGGAATCCTTTTAGCCAGGCGCCGGACCCGATGAGAATGACGGAACCACCGTCGTTGATGATTGGCAGAGCTTTCTGAACGGTGAAATACGCGCCCTTAGTATTGGTATTGAAGGTCTTATCGAAATGCTCGTGAGTGACGGCCGCGGTCGGCACGATTTCGGCGACACCCGCAGCGGCGACGACGATATCGAGCTTAATTTTCTTCGCGGCGATCTCCACGTAGAGCCGGTCGATATCGGCGAGTATGGAGACGTCAGCCCGAATGGCGGCTATATTTTGGCCTATCTCGGCCACGGTCTTGTCGAGTTCGGCCTGGCGGCGGCCGACGATGAATACATATGCGCCTTCATCGACGAATCGCTTGGCTATGGCGAGCCCGATTCCGCTGCTGCCTCCGGTGACAACGGCTACTTTACCTTTGAGTGCAGACATTTGTTCGACTCCTTGTCGTTATGGGTTATGGATTGGCCTACCGTGCCAGTCGGTACAATGTGCGTTCGAGGATGCGGTATCTGCTGTGTGAAGGTGTTGTGTCCGAAGCGTGTGACCTACGAGCGAGCAATGGCTGCTTCGATATTCGAGAGCACGCCGAGCTGTGCGAAAATCACCGTTCCCGAGGGGTAGCAGTTGAACGACTGGATCTTGCCGTCGACGAGCCGGAAGACGTCACAGCACGGCGCGTCCATCCGCTTGCCCGTGGGCGGAAGTATCCCCATAGGCGTCGCCAGGGCCCCCTTGTGCGTACCCTGGAGGGCGAGTTCCACAACCACAACGTCGCCGACGGTGAAGAATCGGAACAGCTCGCGATGCATGTCCGGAAACGCCTCGGCATAGACCTCGACCGTTTTGCCCAGGCCGGTAGGACCGTCGGGCCCGCGGTACGTGAAGCCGATCGAATTGTCCGTAAATGTCCCGTCGGGCGTGAAGCTCTCAACCCAGCCTCTTACTTCCTTCTTCTCGGCAAAGTCGTAGGCTCTGCGAATAATCTGCTCATTGTTCATGGGGAAGTCCTTTCTATTTGATCTGTCAAAATCACATTTTTCGAACCAGGGAATTCAGGCGCGGAAAAAGGCGCGATGCATTGCGCCCGAGGATGCCGGTTCTTTCTTGATCATTGAGCTCATTGCTTTGTAGGATTCGTTGCTTCGAGCCAATGGCAAGGTCTCGGCGGAGATACGGAAAGTCCGTGCCATACAAAACCTGGTCGATTCCCGCTACGTCACGCAACATGCGGAGCACAGCATCGCTTGCAGACAACGCGGTGTCCCAATACATCCGGCGGAACATATCGGCTACAGGTCCGCGCTCATCGCCTCCTTTTACGAAACCCATTTCGTCGATGATTGCGAAGCGCGCTGCCATGTACGGAATCGATCCCCCGGCGTGCGAGAAAATATATCGGACACTGGGCGTCCGCGCGAATCGGTTTGTGTAGTGCATTTGGGCGACGACGCGATTTGTATCTGTGGTGAAGTCGATCAAATTGTCGGGTAAGCCGAGTGTATGTGCGGCCGGATCGGGAGAGGCATTCGGGTGAACATAGACGACACACTTTCGGCTTTCGAGTTCCTGAAAAACCGGTTCCAGGCCAGGATCTCCAAGGTAAACGCCGTTAGAATTCGTGAAGGCGACAACGCCATCCAGGTTTAGCTCATCCAGCGCATAGGCCAGTTCGTTTAGAGAGCTGTCAACATCGGGAAATGGGAGGCAAGCAAAGCCGGCGAAGCGGTCCGGTCGCTGCTGAATGATCTCAGCAAGGAATTCGTTGCACCTCCTCGCGAGCCTTTTGGCCTTTTGCCCATCACCTGTATGTACTCCTGGCGTGCTGATCGACAATATCGCAATGCCGATCCCGGCATCATCCATGAAAGACAGGGAAACTTCCTTTGTCCATGCCATCGGGGCCAGCCCTCCCACCGGAGCATGAACATCGTTCGTCTCCTCGTAGAAAGAGTCTGGAAGCATGTGGTGCTGTGGGATGAGGATCTCCAGGCCGTCGAATATGAACCGGCCCTCCCACTCCTCTCCACTCATTCGCGCCACCTTCCCAATCTTCCTGACTTTTGAAGATGGGAAGAGCATCTTTGAATGACCAGCCCTTTGCACCATTCTGAGCCCAGCCATCGTAGTCGCGCTGCATGCCGCGCGCCCAGACCATGGCGTTAATGCTGGTCCCGCCACCGAGCACATGACCGAGAGCCATGTTGAACTTACGGTTGTTCAACTGCGGAAGCGGCGCGAGAGGAAGGTGATAGTCGAGCGGACCGCCTACGTTATAGAACCACACGCTCGGGTTCATGATGGTCGGTGCGCCGTCTGGCCCTCCCGATTCCACGACAAGTACCTGCGCACCGGAAGCGGATAATTCCGCGGCCAGGATTGATCCAGCAGCACCAGATCCAATCACGATGTAGTCGTAGCTGGCCTTTAAGGCAGCCTGGTTATCCAGTTGGTTCTGTCCCGCGGCGAAGGTTTGCTCAAGAACTGATGAGCTAAGCAGAGCGGTGCCCGCCAGACCACAAAACTTAGAGAGAAACCTGCGTCGATCGATACGCCCTACTGCAGTTTTGTCGAGGAGGAGTTCTTTTGCTTCATTGTGTGCATCGATCATTCGAGTTCTCCCAAGTGTGATATTGGTTCTTCGTCGGCGGGCGTTAGACCTCGACTTCTTTCCCCGAGGGATCGCTGTGGAATCGTGTAGCGCCGCCGGTCTTGAACGAGCCTGCAGTGCCATAGGTGTCCTCGAGAAACTGGACGTAAGCAACCTTGTCCCCTTCGAAGCGCGCCAAGAGTGAAAATGGAGATGTAATTTCCCTTCCAGTCACGTTCGACTTGTAAGTAAAGGAACCGAAGAAGGCTACGCGGTCACCCTGCTCAATCGCGTCAGTGACCTTGAAATCGAGCGTCTTCCAGAAACTCTGCATGGCCGAAAAGGCTGCGGGAAGTTCCTGAGGCCCTTTATGGGTGCCAGCCCAGGGCATTATCCTCTTCAGTTCAGGGTTATCGAAATTCAACGAAACGTAGGTAGCGTCCGGCGTCATGAGTCGCCGAAGTGTTTCGAGATCTGATGTGTTCTGCAAAAGCTCTTGAAGTACGGCGGTCAAGCTGGTGGACATAGGATGGTCCTCTTCTTCATGGTTGGTTCGCATTCAACGAAACGACGGGGCAACGGATTTGGCTCTTCCGTTGCCCGGCTCTCGATCAGAAGGGATACTGACGTTGACCGCTGTGCGAGTTGATCCAGATCACGTCACTGAAATCGTCCAGGCTGCGAGGCCCTGTCCGACCCCAGCCGCTGTCGCGCACACCGCCCATCGGCGCGTGAATCTCGTCGTTGACCGTCGGTGAATTCACATTCACGATGCCGGCGAGCACCTTCGGCGCCATCTCAAATGCCTTGTAGGTATTTCCGGAGAGAATCGAAGAAGTGAGGCCATACATCGTGCGATTTGCGGCTGTAATGGCGTCTTCCGGCGTATCCACTGCCTCAACTATGACGACTGGCCCGAAGGTCTCCTCGTTGGCGATCGCGGCATCCAGAGGAACGTCCGTCAGAATTGTCGGGAAGTAGATCTGTCCATCGTATTTCGCGCCCGTATGCGCTTTCGCTCCCTGCGCGATAGCTTCCTTCACGCGCTCATCGATCATCTTTACGGCGGCGCGCGTAATGATAGGACCGATGATGGTTTTGGGGTTCATCGGATCGCCTGCCGTCAGCGTGCTGGTCCGAGCTACGAACTTACTGAGGAACTCATCATAGATCTTGCGTTGAATGATGATGCGGCGGGTGTTCAAGCAGATCTGGCCCTGATGGAAGAAGGACCCGAACGTCGCAGTGCGAACGGCATAGTCCATATCGACATCGTCGAGAATAATCATCGGATTGAAGCCTCCAAGTTCCAGCACAGTACGCTTTAATGTGCGCCCGGCGCGTTCCGCCAGCATGCGTGCCGTCTTCACTCCTCCGATAAGATTGATGACCCGCACTTCGGGACGATCGAAGAACTCGTCCGCGATTGGCCCAGCGGTTCCTGGCGCATGCGTAACGACATTAATGACTCCCGCAGGGAATCCGGCTTCATCTGCGACTTCAGCGAGCATAATGCCAGCGGAGACCGGAGCGAACTCAGATGGCTTAACGACCACCGTGTTTCCGGCGGCTACTGGCGAAATGACGGCTCGCCAAGAAAGGATGTTGGCGCCATTCCATGGCGTGAAACTTGCGACAACGCCCAAGGGGCGCCGCACACCAATCGAATGAGAGCCAGGCGCATTCGTTTCCAGGACCTCGCCTTTGGGTAGATAAACCCAACCGGCGACCTGCTGCAGGGTCGCCGCAACCAGATCCATCTGGAACGTGGAGAATGAAATCGTGGACCCGGTTTCAAGAGCGAGGATTTCAGCAATCTCGTTGCGGCGGCGCCTGACGATCTCGGATGCCTTTAAGAACAGACGAGCTCTTTCCGCCGGCGTGGATTCGGCCCAGGCTGGGAACGCTTTCGCTGCTGCATCGACGGCTGCGCGAGCGTCCGCGCGTGATGCCGAGGCGACATGGGCAAAGCTCTTCCCGCTGTAGGGCTCGTGAACTTCGAACGTTTTACCGTCCTCTGCATCCTTCCATTGCCCGCCGCTGAAATAGCGGTAACTCTTCACTTCTGTTTGCGTCTCGATCATGACTGATTTAATCCTCCTGGGTCTTGTTTTCACTGGGCTTATCCAGCGCGATCAAGCGAAACTGAAAGCAGACGACGGTTGCCTGCGCCCGGCTATTGCGCACGCCTATTGTCGATGGCGGCTGTCTCGCCAATCGCGTCAAGACGGGCGATCACTTCGGAAGGAAGTGTGAGAGAAGCAGCGCCGATGTTCTGACGAAGATGTTCAAGCAACGACGTTCCGGGAATCAGTAGAATGTTGTGTGATCGTCCGCTCTTCCCGCTGTATTGGATTGCAAGAATGAGGCCACTCGGATTTCTCGTATTTTCTGATGGTTACCTTGGAGGCCCGTCTCCGAATTTCGAGATTTCGCGACGGATGGGGAAAAAGTCGACGAGGCGATTTACCCTGCCGCGGGAACGGAATCGCTATTCCTCGTCTCGAAGACTTCGTTTCTCTTGAATCATCCATTCGCGAATGTACGGTGGGCAATTTACCACCTGAATGCCGCGGACTTGGCACTCATTCAGTAAGCGAACTCCGTCGAGGTCGACAACGTTGACTTCATCCAGATCCAACGTTGCGGGTTGTCCGACCTGTTCGATCTCGGCGCGTACATCGACGAGGTGCGAACATCGAAGTTCACCGGACAAACAAATTCGAGTCCCGTGTTTCTCGCAAACTCGTCTGATTTTCAACGTCATTGTTTGTCCCCAAATCCAGCTGGTGCGAGATGCAAACCTGAATTACCGCGCCACGGCCAGTCGGTGCGCCAGCCGCGAAGACGCAACAATCGTGATGGCGCCAGTCACGGCCAGTCGGCTGTTTGAGCCGAGCACGTGTTCAGTCGCATTCAGCCAATCCTCTGCCGAGAGCTTCGCCTGCTCTGGACCGAACAAGGTCTCCGCAGCAGCGAAGAATGCCGAATGCTCACGCTCCGCCATCTTCAACTGATCTTCGAACTGCAAAATGGAAACGGGTACGCTCGGGCTCATAGTGCCTCCTCTTGGCTCCATGGAATACTGCGAGACCGAAGTTGCGAAGGTCGTGGGAAGGGCCGATTAAGACGGGTCGGAGTTTGCTCAACGGCTGCTTTGAGACCAAAGATGCCGGTCCCCAAATTCGCTGGGGCGAGATGCAAAAAGGAAGCCATTCACAATGCGCTGAGCACCAAAGGCTTAGAGCCAGTGAGAGTCTCGGGTTTTCGGCATTTCCCGTCTAATGGGGAAAACTCAGAAGGAATGAGCGTCCAGGTTGCTGCGCCGGCAGCGTCAGCGTACCTGAGATTTAAATCGATATTTGTCGATTCTCAAGCGCTTGATTTTTGCTTCGAGGGTGGAATCGGGGATGCCTAGCTTACTTGCAGCGCCCGTCGGTCCCGATATCCGTCCATGGCTCTGGGCGAGTGCTGCCTCGATCACTTCCTTTTCGTGCGCAAGCAATACACCATTAAGAGCCACGCTTGAATGAGGAAGTCCGGATGGCTCTCGCTTGAGCCACGCTTCGTCCACAGAAAACGTATCTGAATCGCTTAGGGTGACAGCGCGCTCAATTACGTTCTGCAACTCGCGGACGTTTCCCGGCCAATCGTAGTCTTGCAGGATTTTCAGAGTCTTCTTCTCGATGGTCTGGAACTTCTTGCCCATCCCTTTTCCATATCGTGCGATAAAGTATTCGATAAGGATGGGAATATCGGCTGCTCGCTCGCAAAGGCTCGGCTCGACTCAGGAACCAGTGGTATTCTCCCTCTGAATTGCGAACTCGAAACGCAACCTCGCCCGCACTACCGGTGCGGAGACAAGTGGACCAGACTCTACGTGTCTCTTCATGATCGTCTGGATGCAAGAACGGAATGTGGGAATCCCACTCTCCGCCGAGGTCGATTCCGAAACGAAGTGGATGGTCCTGCGGCAATTTTAGGTAATCGGCACTTCGTGAATTCACGAAGACCAGCGCACCGGAAGGAGTTGCATACCATACGTGCGCCGGAATCAGATTGGCCGTGGCGCGCAGTTTCGGCCCGATTAATAATTGTTCTTCAGAAGCGCCGACTACATTCACTTCATCGAGCCGGTCGGCTTCATATTGCGGGTACCCAGCCATGCTCGCACCACCCCAGAACCTTGAGATTCCGCCCACTGCTCTCCATTGATCCAAGCCGACGCACAAATTATGCGCCGAACATCCGGTTCAGCATTCATTGGTCCGGTTAATAACGAGAATCTTGCCTGACGTGTAGGAAGTAGAGACACCTCCAAAATAAATCAACTGCTTAATACCGCTGTCAAGCCTTTCTTCCGGCGCGTTTCACGATTCGTCGACATCCACGCCGGGGATATACCAGATATCCTGTGCTTTTGAGATGTAGACAGCCTTGCTAGGAAGCCGTCCAGCCAGGGTCTTGGGGGCCACGAAGTCACGCCTCTCTCTGACTATGTCCAGGCCTGATTCGCAATCGATCGTAGGTTCCGGACTGACCCAGTTGCAGATGCCGGCATCAAGAAATCTCCTGAGCGCTGCGATACGATCGCCCGGCAATGCAGAGACTGAACACCTAGCTCTTCTTCAGGTAAGTTCGCGAAAGGCGGTCGTGCCAGCTCAGATGGCCTTCGTCGAAGATCGCCCACGCCACGCCGAGCCCCACCGGCAGCAGCGACAGAAGCAGCGCCAGCAGTCTCGCGCACCGTCGCCCGCGGGTAGGCCTCGCATTGTTGAGCGTACGCAGCGAAATATGTGCCCACCTCATGCCCGGTGTAGCCGCTCCGAGAAACAAGAAGAACAACTGGTAAACAACGAAGATCGCAAGCAGCGCAATAGCCGCGCCTGGCTCGATCTGCTTCAATGACGGCAAATCCTTTGCCTTGTTCATCACCATTATGACGGCCGCCAGAAAGGCCGCGGTCATCAGCGAACAATCCACCAAGGCCGCCATCAGCCGCAAGCTTATCGGTGCAGGCTGCAAAGCGACGGCTACCGGGGCCGGATCGTCTTCAGGTTCCAAGTCCAAATTGGGATGCTCGTCCAGCTTGATGCCCGCCCAGTCTGGACCGGTCCACTCCGATGCCGAGACAGTCACGATCTCCGGCGCTACAGGTTCCATTGAGATGCTCCCTGGATCTACTTCGAAAATGCTCAATTGCCCCAATGCATCGTCGGCCGCCGCCAGAGGCCCCTCGGCCAGCCGCGGGCGAATCTTCCGCGTTGCCACCAGCTCGCGTGGAAACTCGATCAGGTTGGCGTGCAACGGTTGTGCCGGTTCCACAACCTCAACCGCGTTGGCCCCGGCCAAAAAACGGTGCGCATCCTGCGCCTTGGCGGACGACTCCCACCAATTCTCCGCGCGATCGCCGGACGCGTTTGTTGCAGGAGCGCCATGTGTCGCGCGCATTGCCGCGGGCGCCGCCTCGCGCAGCGGCAGGTCCGCCTGCCAGCGGATTTGGAACGATTGCGCTTCAGTCGCATGATCGGCAACTTGCGCCGGGCCGAAGCTTGCCTCCCATGAGTTCTCAATCGCTCGCTCTGAATCACCGTCAAACCTCTCCAGCTCCAGCGGCTCCATGACATCGGATCGGGATTCGAGGCCCGCCAGAACGAACTCAGCCGCGGCCTGCGCCTCAAGCGCGGCCTTGGACACAGCCTCAGCGGCTCGAACCGCCGCACGAGCCTCGCTGGCAAGCACATCGCTGTACTTGGGAGCCTTGGCATAGCGTGCGGCCACACGCGCAGCTGCTTCAGTTGCAAGGCGGCTTGTTCCCCGCTTAACTGTTCCGGGCGCCTCCCGTTCCAACGTTGAGCTGCATTTGCGTCTCGAATGCGCGGCAAGGCGCTTGTTCACTTCCTGCTTCCACGCGGGCGCCAGTTCCAGCTGGCTTGCGGTTGCGCTCAAAGCTTCACTCCCCTTCTCACGTGGCCCCAGGCAATGTTTGCAGGCGTTCCTGCGCACAAGGCCCTCTTCACGGACAGTGCTCAAGCCCATCCTAGCCGCCGCGTTGCGCGGGGTCCCGTCCAAACAACGTTGGGGTACCGAAGAGGTACACAGTTTCGTAACAAATCCTGCGTCCGGCCCAGGTCGCTTGCTTTTGCTATCCTGAGCCTTGATACGATCTTGGTCCTTGGATGCGCTCTCGTAACCTTGTATTGATCGCGCTGCTTGCTGTCTGCTGCCTCCAACCGGGCGCGCAGACGCTCACCAATGCCAAAGGCGACGCCGCGCCCTCCTCCGATCTTCCCGACGATCCTGGCCAGGAGGCTCTCCCGCTGGCTCAGCCCGAGCCCCAACCCGCAACCGGAGTGCCCGTTCAGCTCGAGGCGCAGCGGCAAAGCCGCGTTGGCGATGTCTTGACCCTCACAGGTGACGTCGTGGTCCACTACAAGGACTACATCCTCCGCGCCGACAAGGCGGTCTACGACCAATCCACCACGGAGCTGGAGGCGGAGGGCCACCTGCAAGTCACAGGCGGACCCGACGACGTGCTCATCAACGCCTCTCATGGCCAAATGCGCCTGAACATGCACACGGCGCGCTTTTACGATGTTGGCGGCTCCGTCGGGGTCCGTTCCGCCGGCCGCACCATCGTGTATTCCACCGCCAACCCGTTCCTTTTTTCCGGAAGAGTTCTGCTCCAAACCGGCGAAGGCGTCTACCGAATTGTGGACGGCACGATGACCAACTGCCGCCTGCCAAAGCCGGACTGGCAAGTCATCTCCCGCTCCATCAATCTCGTCAACGGCAACGCCTCAACCAAGAACGCATTTTTCGAGTTCCTGGGCGTGCCGCTTTTTTACGTGCCTTATCTGCGCCATCCCACCGACGAGACGGGCCGCGAGAGCGGGGTGCTCATCCCGGTGCTCAGCAATTCTTCCATCAAGGGCTTCATCGTGGGCGAGCAGATCTACTGGGTAATCAGCCGCAGCATGGACATGGTGGCCGGGGCCGAGTTCTACAGCAAGCGCGGCTGGGCGCCCAACGGCGACTTCCGCTACAAAGGACCGGGGATCGACCACCTCACCGTGCGCTGGAATGCCCTCCTCGATCGCGGCGTGGAGCAGCACGTGGGCGCCACCATTCCCACCGCTGCCGCTCGGCCGACCGGCCTCGTGCCCGGCCCGATTGGAGAGGAGCACGTCAACCAAGGCGGCGTCGATGTGGTCGCGCTTGGCCGCAAAGACCTTACATCAAATACTTATGCGGCGGGTGTTGTCGAATACCTTTCCAGCTACATTTATCGCCTCGTCTTCAACGATAACTACTCCCAAGCCGTCACTTCCGAGGTATCGAGCGCCGCCTCTCTCACCCACGAGAACAATGGATTCATTCCCTCCGTTGTGCTCGATCGTTTTCAAACTTTTGCCAACTCCACAAATGGCGCCGAAGCCAGAATCCTCCACTTGCCCGCCATTCGCTACGACGTGATCGACCACCCATTGTTTACCTCGCCGCTCTATTGGGGGTTTGCAGGTTCGGCCAGCTACATGAGCCGCTCGGAGCCCCACTTCCACGCCCGCAATGTGGGCCGCATGGATTTCTACCCGCATCTCTCCCTTCCGCTTTCCGCCGGTGATTGGAGCGTGCTGCCGGAGGTCGCGTTCCGCGACACTTATTACACCATCAGCCAGATCCCCGATCTGACCGGTGCAAGGACCGGAACGCCCTCGATTAGCCACGATCCGCTCGACCGCGCCGATTTCGAAGCTTCAGTCGACATTCGTCCTCCGGCCATCGAGCGCGACTTTGAATTGCCCGGCTGGCATCGCGAGCTGCGCCATGTGATCGAGCCGGAGGTCACCTATCGATACGTCGGAGGCATCGGCGCCCAGGCTCAAAATGTTCTTCTCATCGACACCACGGATATTGCCACCAATACAAATGAAGTCGGCTACTCGATCACACAGCGCTTTTACCTGCGCCCAACAGTCGAGCAGTCTTGCGCTCCCCAGGATGTGAAGGCATCCGGCGAGTGCCCCGCCAAGCCGCGCGAATGGGCCAGTTGGCAGGTTGCCCAGAAGTACTTCATCGACCGATCCTTCGGCGGCGCCGTGATCCCGAATCGGCGCAATGTCTTCGACTCAACCCTCGACCTGAGCGGTGTGGCCTTCCTCGCCGCGCCGCGCAACTTCTCGCCCATCATTTCGCGCCTCCGTTTTGAGGCCATCGACAATTTGCGCATCGAGTGGGACCTGGACTACGACCCCAAGAGCGGACGGCTGGAGTCAAACAATCTATTTGCCGGGTACGGTTGGGGCCGTACCACTGTCGGCGTTGGCCATGCCATGCTCAACGCCGTGGAAGAGAGTGGCAGCGCCGCCTCCACCATTCAAAGCCAGCAGTTGCAGCCCTTCATTTCCATCGGGAAGCAAAGCGGTGCCGGATTCAACTTTGCCGCCAACGCCGGATATGACTTTGTGCTCGGCCAGTTGCAGTACGGCGGCGTGCAGGCGGTCTATAACTGGAATTGTTGCGGACTTACCTTCGGATACCGGCGATTCCAGCTCGGCTCAATTCGCGATGAGACGCAATATCTCTATAGCTTCACGTTGGCAAACTTTGGCTCCGCGGGCGACATCCGCCGCTCCAACTCCACCTTTCGCGACCCCACCCGACCGCCCCCGGATTATCCCGGGGGTGCCTTTGATTAATAGCCGCGTCAACTATGTATTAGGAACATGACAACGCGCTGTAGGAGCGCATCATTGCCCCCGGCTGGAGTATTCTCTTCTGAGAGGAATTCACATTGCCCCGCTTTCGTTTATTGTCTGTCCTGCTCGCTCTCTGCATGACCGCGGGCTGCAAGGCACAGACCACTCAGACCGCTATGGACCCCGCGACACTCAATCGCCGCATCGAGATCATGGTCCGCTCGGAATTCAATATTCCGCAGGATTACAACGTGACGCTTGGCGCCCGCACGCCTAGTCAGATTCCCGGATATGACACCTTGCCCATCACCATTTTCCGCGACAAGAAGTCCCAGGTGGTCGATTTTCTCATCTCCAGCGACGGCAAAACGCTCGCCCGCCTGGAGAAGTTCGACCTGGCCAAGAACCCGGTGTTCTCAATCGATGTGGCCGGAAGGCCGATCCGCGGAAATCCAGATGCCAAGGTCACGGTCATCAACTTTGACGACCTTGAATGCCCCTACTGCGCGCGCATGCACGAGTCGCTGTTTCCCTCAACTCTGGAGCGATACAAAGACAAGGTTCGATTCATTTACAAGGACAACCCGCTCACCGAACTGCACCCCTGGGCCATGCACGCCGCTGTGGACGCCAACTGCCTGGGCGCGCAGAGCGGGGATGTCTATTGGAAGTACGTGGATTACCTTCACTCACATGGCCAGGAAATCAGCGGCGAGGACCGCAATCCCGCGAAGAGCTTCGATGCTCTCAACCGGATTGCGCGCCAGGAGGGCACACTGGCCAAGCTCGACCTGAGCATGCTGGACGGCTGCCTGGCCGCGCAAAATGAGACCCAGGTGCGCGCCTCAGCCGCGGAAGCGCTCACACTGAAAATCGAAGGCGCACCCGCCGTCTTTGTCAACGGCGAGCGTATCGATGGCGCGCAACCGGAAGAGCTCGTCTGGATAGCGATCGACCGCGCCCTCCGCGCCGCCGGAGTCGAACCTCCAGGCCCTCCCGCCCCGGTAACCGCTCCGCTCCCTGCTGTAGCAGCTCCAGCCAAACCGCCGCAGCCTGCGGGAGGCGGCAAATAGACGTAGGTGCCGCTATCGCCGCACCGGCTTGTGGATTTATTCTTGAAGGCTGGGGCATCTTGAACCCCGCTAGGAGAAACCAGGTTGCAAGCTGAATCTTTTTTCCCGTTCCGCTGCCGTCGCTTCGCCCTCATTCTGGGTAGCGGAGTCATCTTGGCAGGCGTAGCGGGTTGCCACCGCCCGCCCGCTCCAGACGTGGTAGCCACAGTGAACGGCAAGGATATTCTGCGCGTGGATCTGGAACGGTATTACAAGGCAAGCCTAGGTGACAACCCGCAGCAACCCTCCGCCGATCAGGCTGACATCAACCGGCTCGAGGTCCTGAAGCAGATGATCCAGGATGAGATTCTGCAACAGCGCGCCGCCAGGCTCAACCTCGCCGCTTCCGATGAGGACGTAAACGCCAAGCTGACCGAGCTCAAAGCGCCGTTCACGCAGGAGGAGTTCGACAAGCAATTACAGCAACGCAACATGACCCTCGACGATTACAAACGCTTCATCCGCCGGACATTGACAGAGACCAAGCTGCTTAATAAAGAGATCGAGTCCAGAGTCAACATCACCGACGCTGAGATCGGCAGCTATTTTGCAGCCC
The DNA here is from genome assembly GCA_964610185.1 of uncultured Occallatibacter sp. Taxonomy (GTDB): domain Bacteria; phylum Acidobacteriota; class Terriglobia; order Terriglobales; family Acidobacteriaceae; genus Telmatobacter. The sequence goes on from CAZSVJ010000041.1 coordinate 15,944, forward strand.
ATAAGGCTGACTACAATCTAATCGAGCCACGTTACGGCCTGGCGCGAATTTTGGTTACCGGCACCCCATCGCCCCAGACCAGCAATCTGCAAAACAACAAGGCCTCCAGCGATGCAGATGCAAAAAAGAAGATCCAGACGCTGCGCAATCGATTGGAAAGCGGCGATGACTTCAGCACGCTGGCCATGCAATATTCGGAGGATAATACCGCCTCCAATGGCGGCGACATGGGGTTTGTGCTTGAATCGCAGTTGCGCGCCGACCAGGAAGCGTACAACGCGATCAGCAAGCTCAAGCCCGGCCAGTACACGGAGATTCTTCCCATCCTCGACCCTTCCTCACACCGGATCGGCGCCTATGCGATTTATAAATTGATATCGAGGGAGCCCGCCGGACAGCGTGATTTGAACGACCCGCGCGTTCAGCAATCGATCCGCCAGGGCCTGCGCGACGGGCACGCCCAGCTGCTCAAGAACGCATATTTCGAAAAGCTCCACGACGAGGCCAAGGTGCATAACTACTTGGCCGACGAGATCCTCAAGTAAGGCGCAATTCAGAGCGTCTTCGCGCTGTTGCGGGCAGATGGGCTTGTCAGATGAAGCGGCGCCCGCCGCTAACCTGCTTACTCGCGATCCCCGCTTCAGCGGGGGCTAACTCGCCGCATCGGAGCGGGCACGCTTTTTCCACTTGGATTCTTCAACTTGCAACATGATCGGTTTTCCATCTGCTCCTTAGTAAAATGGCCTCCGCGCTAGCGGAGGCCATTTTGTACTGCCGGCGGCCTTCTGAATCTACTTCAGGTTGCCGTTTGAATCCATTGTGATGCCGCCAGGCCCGGCGTTCTTCCTCGCTTCGTTGGCCTTGCGTGTACCCATCGCCTTCTCGCGCCAGTCGACCGCTGTTGCCATATCGGCCTTGCGGGCGGCCTCGTTGCCGTAATCCAAGTTCGCTTTTTGCCGGTAAATCAGGTTCAAATAGGCCATGGCATCGTCATAATTCGCGCGGTTGGCGACTGCCTGGTTTAGATAATCCAGGCCCTCTGCCACGAGCGGACCGTTCTGGGCCTTCAAGGGATCCATTACCTTCTTCGGCGCCTTGGCATTTCCTTCGCCGTCGTCGGTCAAGCCGGCCGGCGTCAACGCGGAAAGCAGGTTCTCGTGCGCCAGTCGCCAGTCGATCGAACCAATGGTGTAGGCCGCCTCAGCATCCTTCGGGTCTGCGGCCAGAACTTTCTTCTGCCACACCTTGGCCTCGTCGAATTTGTTAAGGTTGTAATAAATCCCGGCAATCTGCTTCAGGCTGTTCACATCGTTCGGGTCCTTGTCCAGAACCTGCTGGAAGATGGCGATCGCCTGTTGCGCGGTGTTCAGGTTGTCCGGCGTGTTGAGACCGGGAACGATGTTCTGGGCCAAGGCGGTTGCAAGATAGCTCTTCGCCATGGGCAGAGTCGGATCCAGCTGCGTGGCCTTCTGAAAATGTCCGATCGCCTCTTCATACCGGGCGCCCTTGTAAGCGTCCACTCCCTTGTTCAACTGGTCGCGGGCTGCAAGCTTGTCGCACCCGCTCATGGAAATCACCATGCCTGCCAAGGCCACCGCGAGCGCCATAAATCGTGCGGGTCCATTCATTTTCTTATCCTTCTCC
>CAZSVJ010000042.1:0-17583 GCA_964610185.1 uncultured Occallatibacter sp.
CTTGAAAGCGCTGCCATGAATGCGGCAGAGAGAGACGATTCTGCGTGCCTGCTTGAAAGGTCGAGCGACCTGCGCGACGATCTGCGCATCATGGGCTCGACCGCGAGCGACATCGATGCAATAGAGCGCTGTCGACGGCTTCCGCCAATCCCGCCTGGCGGCTTGCGCGGGTGCGCCTATGTGATTCTCGGCTCCATGTTGGGTGGAAAAATCATCGCCAAGCAATTGCGCGGCGCTTTTGGCCAGAATGCGAGCATGCGCTTTTACGGCGATGGAGACGGCCGCTTTGAGGCAGCCTGGGCATCGTTCCGCTCGGACCTCGAAGAGAATGGGAAAGACGACGTCGAGGCGATCTGCGCGACGGCGGTGGGAGTATTCGATGCCTACGCTCAGTGGTTTTCAGAGCCGCTCATTCGGACTGGAGGCTGCTGATGGCAGCGGTCAATGAGAGCGCGCCGATTCTCGACCTCGACAGGTGCGCCCAGGAGCAGGTTCAGATCATCGGGCAGATCCAGCCGCACGGGCTGCTGTTCGCGCTCTCCGAGCCGGATCTAATCGTTCGCCAGGTCAGCACGAATGTCTCTGCCCTTCTCGGGCTGCGGCCGGAGTCGGTTCTGGATCGCTCGTTTGAGACCGTACTGGGAGCGCAACCGTTCGAGGCGTTTCAAATTCAACTGCTGAGCGGCGCGGGACTCGGCGCAACAACGCTCAGCGTGCCGGTTCCGGGTGGCGCCGTTGAAGTGCAGTGCATCGCTCATCGCCACGATGGCGTTTTGATTGTGGAATTCGAGCCTGTCGAGGGAGCGCACATCCTCGATCCACTCGACTTCGACGCTCACATCCGGCTCCCGCTGTCGCGCATGAGGGAGGCGTCCGATGTTTTGGAGCTATCGCGGGTGGCCGCAGTCGAGATTCGAAGCCTGAGTGGCTTCAACCGCGTCATCGTATACACCTTCGATGCAGACTGGAACGGCGAGGTGATCGCCGATGCGGTTGATTCCTCGCCCGTGTCGTATCTGGGCCTGTCTTTTCCCGCCAGCGATGTGCCGTCGCAAGTGCGAAAGCTCCTCTTGTTGAATGCTATGCGGGCCATCGTTAACGTCGATGCAACTGCGGCGCCGATCGTCCCCGACATTAATCCGATGACGGGCCGAGCGCTGGACTTGACGTACTCCGCTCTGCGCAGCGCTTCACCGATTCACCTGGAATATCTGCGCAACATGGGCGTGCAATCGTCTCTGGCTATTTCCATTATCGTCAAGGGCCGGCTGTGGGGAATGATCGCGTGTCACGGCTCTGCTCCGCGCCGTCTCGCGCGTTCGACTCGCTCAATCTGTGAGCTCATCGGTCAGGCTCTCGCTGTCCAGGCGGCTTTACACATCGACAACACCGCATTGCAGTCGCGTCTTTCAGCCCGCGAGAAGCTGGATAAGGTTGTGGCTGGGCTGCAAGCGCCGCAAACTCTCGCTGAGGCGATGCAATCTGAAGGTGCCCGGCTCCTCGATCTCTTCGACGCCGATGGTTTCGTATCCAGCATCGACGGAGTCCTATCGTCTCATGGCATGACCGTCGAAACAGAGTTACTTCTTCCCATCGTCGGCAAGTTGCGCAAGCTCGCATCGCATGGCATTGCCAGTTGCGGTGAACTTGGCGAGCTTGACCCCAGGATTGCAGTTTATGCAAGTCTGGCGAGCGGAGCGCTCTATATAGGCCTGACTGATTCCACGGTTTCGGGGGAAGCTGAAAGCTTTCTGCTGTTTTTACGTGGGGAGCTTGTGGAGACCATAACCTGGGCGGGGAATCCGAACAAGGCTGTATTAGCGGACGAGCATGACCGTTTGCATCCAAGGAAATCGTTTGAAGCTTGGCGGGAGATTGTGCATGGGCGCAGCCGTCCATGGACGGAGACCGAACTGGAAAGCGGGCTCCAGCTGCGCGAGCGCACGCTCAGGCACCTAGAAGTTAGAGCTCGAATGCGAGCGGAACGAACGCTTCGCCAAAGTGAGGAGCGTTTTCACGAGATCTTTGAGCAGGCGGCCGATGGCATCGTAATCACTGACATTCACGGGAAGGTTCAGTTCGCCAATCCCGCGTTCCTCGCGATGACGGGATATCCCAAAGAGGAAGTGCTCGGGCAGAGCTCTCGCCTGCTGAGATCGGGATTGATGCCCACGGATTTTTATCGGGCACTCTGGGAAACAATCCTAGCTGGCCGAGCCTGGCAGGGCGAACTGATCAACCGCCGAAGGGATGGAACGTTATACACCGAGGAAATGCGGATCACTCCTCTACGGGATGCGAACGGCGAGATTACTGGGTATGTCGCCATCAAGCATGATGTGACCGAGCGCCGGGCTGAAGAGGAAGCACGAGCATTCATGGCCGCAATTGTGGAGAATTCCGAGGACTCGGTCATTGCCTGCGCGCCGGACGGGACCATCCGGTCATTCAACCGCGGCGCGGAAGCTGTTTTTGGCTACTTGTCCATAGAGGCAGTCGGGCAACACATGTCCATGTTGGTTCCCCCCGATCGTGCTCCGGCTCTGGAGAAGCTTGCCCAAAAGCTGCGGAACGGCGGGAGGTTCTCGCAGTACGAAGGAACCTGCCTGCATAAGGATGGGCGCAGGATCGAGGTTTCCCTGTCCGGATTCCCGATCACAAACTCCGCGGGAGAAGTGGTGGCCATCGCCAACATTCTCCGCGATATTACTGAGCGAAAAGGCGCCGAGGAAACTCTTCGGCAATACGAAAGAGTGGTCGATGGCCTTGAGGAAATGATCGTTGTAGTCGACCGGAACTACCGCTACGTGCTCGCCAACCACGCATTTCTGGACCGGAGAAACACATCGAAGGAGAAAGTTATAGGGAGCCTTGTTTCCGGTTGGGTTGGCAGTAAAGGTTTTGGGAGCGTAGTGAAGGAAAGGCTGGACGAATGCTTCGAGGGCAACGTTGTCAAATTCGACTTTAGGTTCACGTATCCCGAGCTTGGCGAACGGGACCTGTTCATTTCATTTATCCCCATCGAAGTTTCCGGCAGAATAACCGGCGCTGCTTGTGTGTTGTCGGATGTTACCGAGCGCAAGCACGCTGAGCAAATCTTGCGAAGCAGCGAAGAAAAATTTCGCGAGTTGGCGGAAAACATTCGCGAAGTGTTCTTTATTATGACCCCATCCGGCGGCGAAGTGATTTATATCAGCCCGGCGTTCGAAAAAGTCTGGGAGAGGTCTGTCGAAAGCATCTACAAGGCCCCCATGTCTTGGATGTACGCGATTCATCCCGAAGACCGGGAGCAAGCTCGCTTATTGACCTACAGACAGCTTGAGGGGGACCCTGTCGCGTCGGAGTACCGCATCATAACGCCCGGCGGAGTTGAGAAATGGATTCGAAGCCGGACTTCTCCCATTCGCGATGGGGCCGGGGAACTGATTCGAATCGTCGGGATCGCAGAGGAAATTACGCAGCAAAAGCACTATGAGCTGGAACTGATTCAAGCGCGGCAGCAGGCCGAAGCCGCGAATCAGGTCAAGAGCGAGTTTCTGGCCAACATGAGCCACGAGATCCGGACGCCGATGAATGGGGTCATGGGCATGACCGGGCTGTTGCTGGATACGGATTTGACCGCCGAGCAGCGACGTTATGCGGAGATCGCCCGCGAAAGCGGCGAATCGTTGCTAAAACTGATCAACGACATTCTCGATTTTTCAAAGATGGAAGCGAAGAAGCTGGAATTGGAGACCATCGACTTCGATCTTCGGATTCTGTTGGACAATCTTGCCTCCATCTTTTCGGTGACGGCACAGGCCAAGAGAATCGAGTTGCTGTGCATTGCCGATCCTGCAGTTCCCACTCAGCTTCGCGGCGACCCAGGGCGTTTGCGCCAGATTCTTACCAATCTGGCGGCCAACGCAATCAAATTCACGGAGAAGGGCGAAGTAATCATCCGCGTCGCGCTCAAGGAGGAAACAGAATCCGATTGCGTGCTGCGCTTCTCAGTGCGCGATACAGGCGTCGGAATCCCGGCGGACAAGATCGACGCGCTGTTCGATAAGTTCAGCCAGGTGGAGGCTTCCACTACGCGGAGGTTTGGCGGCACAGGGCTGGGGCTGGCCATCTCCAAGCAACTGGCTGAGCTAATGGGCGGAACGGTTGGCGTCTCCAGCCAGGAGGGCAAGGGATCGGAGTTCTGGTTCACGGCCCGGCTGGGGCGAAGTTTGGACCTCGTCGAACAGCCAAATGGAGCACAGCCGGAAAGCCAGACGACTGCTCGGCTCACGGGGAGAATCTTGGTCGCCGAGGACAACTCCACCAACCGAAACGTGGCCCTCGGCATACTCTTGAAGCTTGGCCTGCACGCGGACGCGGTGGCGGACGGCGCTGAAGCTCTCAACGTTCTCGAATCGATTCCGTACGATCTCGTGCTGATGGATGTCCGCATGCCGGTCATGGACGGCCTCGAGGCTACACGCCATATTCGCGATCCGCGGTCGGCGGTCCTCAACCACGACATTCCGATCGTCGCCTTGACCGCCAACGCAATGCAGAGCGACCGGGAAGCATGCCTCACGGCGGGCATGAACGACTTTGTGCCGAAACCGATTGTGAAGGCTGCGCTGCGGGATGCGCTCAAGAGGTGGCTGCCAACTGACGACTCCGCGATTCCAATTGCGACGGAGCAATCCAGCTCATCCAAAACTTCCGAGGACGCCGCCGTTATATTCGACCGGGCAGGTGTGCTGAAGCGCCTGGAGGGCGATAATGAACTGGCGCTGATCGTCTTTACGGAATTTCTTGAGGATATGCCGCGCCAGATTCCGGCCTTGGAGGATTTTGTAAAGAGTGGAAACACGGCTGGTTCCGCGCGGCTGGCGCACTCGATCCGAGGCGCCTCCGCAAATGTCGGCGGCGAACGTCTTCGTAACGTGGCAATGCAGATGGAAAAGGCGGCCGATGCGGGAGACCTGCACCTTGCGGCTACCCATATGGTGAACTTGGAGCTTCAGTTCGGCCGACTCAGGGATGCGATCAAAACGAGCGCTCCTGAATTGAGAGATAAGGCGGGAAGAGAAGATGCGTCATGAATACCGTTGAGGAGCTTCAACGCCCTTTTGGCGATTGATGCTATTCCTCAGCCGAATTCTGACGATGAACTAGCTGTACCGCTGCTTCAGTCTGGGAGCACGGAACTCGGCCTGCCGATCAATAAGACGGTCACGGGAGGCTCGAAAAGATCGGCAGAATCCGGGAAATGCCCTGGGGCCGATTCTTTCCAATTCTGATTGGTCGAATGCGAATAAGGGAGCCGGGATCATGAAGGGTCGGGAGATAAGGCTACGCAGCGTTCGAAGAAGACTACAGGCTCAAGTGTTGATTGCTCTCCTGAGCAATGCATCGCTCTATTTCGCATTGCCCTTTAGCCAAGGGTTGGTTTTCATGCCGAGTTGGATGCGTGTTGCCGGATTATTGGCGCTCCTCAACCTCGTACCTTTGCTTATTGTCGAATGGTTCAACTGGGCGGGAGCCAAGCGCGCCATTTCCGAGATGTGGGCGTTCGGTCAACAGAGCTTCGAGGATGTATCGCGTGAAGTGGCAGTTTACAAAGCGGTCAAAGTCGACCTCAAAGACAGCAAACCCTACATCGACGTGATGCACGAGCAGATCGGCGGGTCGCTGGCCGAATCCGAGCGCGAAATCATGGCCCTCATCGAGCAACTCAATCTGCTGAGCGCGCAGTCCAGCCAGCAGATGGAGCGCATCACCCAGTCTGTCCAGGGCGGAAAAGAACTGACTGAAGTTACTCGCGGTCGAGTGGAGCGGAACAATCAGCTCATCTCCAAGCTGGAAGCCAAGTTGGGCGAGCAAGCCTGCGAGATGCACGGCAACTACGAGCAGATCCGCTTGCTGGCTGACGATGTCAAGGCCCTTACGCCCATCATTAAAATCATTTCATCCATCGCCAAGCAGACTAGCCTGTTGGCACTGAACGCGGGTATTGAAGCAGCGCGCGCGGGGAATGCCGGCCGCGGCTTCGCAGTAGTCGCCAACGAAGTCAGAGAGTTGGCCAAGCGTTCCACCAGCGCAGCCGCGGAGATTGCCGGAAAGCTCAACGCCACCGCCAGCAAGGTTGCCGATAAAATGGTCGAGGCACAGAAGGCGATTGATGAAAAGCATGGCCTTGACGAGTTGCAGAAGTTGATCCGCGACTTGACCGAGATGCAGCAAGATTTCAGCCGTAGCTCCCAGTTACAGCTCGATGTTATTTCAGACGTTGAAGCAGGCCATCACGAGGGCGTGGGCCACCTGATGCAGGCGATGGGCCATATCCAATTTCAGGACGTGATGCGGCAGAGAATGGAGCATGTGCAGGAATCGATGGTTGATATGCGCGACCACTTGTTGCGATTAACTGAATCGCAGGATCGTCCCGGGTGGGATGGCCTCTTCGACACCACCTTCAAGACACTGCTGGAGTCCCATCTCAGCAGCTACAAAATGGCCAGCCAGACCGTCACCCACCTTGCTGTCGCCGGAGTCAGTTCCGACAGCGACCACAGCCGTCCGAACATTGAATTGTTCTAGAGCGGAAATTCCGCCCGACCGAATCGGGGCCCTTTCGTCTACGCATTGGGCCCTCGTTCGTGCTTCTTGATTCCCCGCCAAGATGCAGAAAGCCATATTTTGTTCCATGGCGGCGTTTGTTTCAGAAATTGCCGCCGGCATGAAGGCTTACGCCGCTTGCGAAAATGTAGAAACCTCAGGGCACTGCACCGGCAAAGCGGTGCAGTGCGCACTATTGCAGATCCGGGTTGGGGTCGCGGGCATGAACGAATTCGATTCATTCATGCCCGATGCTGTGAAAGTTTCCCTAGTTGATGGTCACATTCAATGTGAACGGCAGGGAAACCTGGTTCTGGCTGCCGTAGATCGTGATCGGCCCAGTTGGCAGGGTAATCACCTGGGTGCCGACTTGTTGCGCCGTGATGGTGACTGCATAAGTTCCCGCGGGGGTGGTCAGCACCGTAGCTGGGCTAAGATTCACCGTCGAGCAGGCGGTTAGACTGACAGCAAACATGCCACCAATAGCCATAAGGCAGAGCATCAATAAGGTGCGCCCCTTCTGCGCGATCCTGCGCCGGAAGAAGAGCCCGAACATTCCGAACCCGAACATGGCTGCTAAAGCGAATGGCGCGGGCCGTTCGAGCATGCTGGTTGTTGTGGTGCCTACAGCCACATTCGTGTTGATGGTGACTGTCACGTTTCCTGGCAGGCAATCGTCAGCAGCCGCTGTGGTCCCCGAGCATGGTATGTCCACAGCCGTTGGAATGCTGGGATCCGGGGTGGGATAGGTGAAGGTGCATGTGGCGTGTGGCGGCAGGTTGTCGCAACCCAGGGTCACCGGGAAATTGTAATCGTTCAACTGCTGATTCTTTCCGGCGAATCCATACCCAAGGATTGACGTGAGGGTAAGATTGGCGCTCACGGTCGATCCTGGAGCAACGGTCAGCGACGCCGGGGAAGCGCTGATTGCGACTACTGGGCTGCGAACAACAATGAACGTTGTAGGCGCGCCGGTGAAGGTTAGATAGTTCGCATCGCCGCTATACACAGGAGTGATGACGTGTGTAGAGACGATTGGGGTGTAGGTGAGATTCTGCGGCATCGGCAAGCAGTCTGTAGCGAACGACGCGCTGCCAGTGGCATCCAACGGTTGAACGGCTGCTCCCGATTGAGCCGGGCAAGCCGCGCCCGACGTCAGAGTCGAAGAGGAACCAGCCTGATATGAATCCATAAAGGTGACTGAGCCTGTGGGAACCCCTTCAGCGGCAGTTACCTGCACCTTGAAATTGTATTCCCAATAGTCGGCCGATCCGTCGTACGGCGTAGAGCCATCCGCCTCCAAAACGTAGGTGGGTGGAGCGGGGCTGGTGGGCAGTTTGATGGCGGCGACAGCGGACTTCGCCACCGCGGCGGTGGTGGTTCCTGTCGATCTGCCGTAGACCCGGTCACCGTTGTATTTCACGGTGAAGGTAGGGGTGCCGGCTGCTACCGGGTTCAAGGTTAATGTGGCCGATCCATTCGTCAAAGTCGCCGAAACCGTGCTCGTCGCGCCGGTAATAGTGGTGAAGGTAACAAAAACTTGACCGGTTGGAACGATGGTTCCACTTTGCGGCTTAACCGTCACGGTGACCGGGGTACCGACCACCTGGGCCGAGCTGCCTACAGTGATGGTTGTGACCGATGCAGCTAAGGCCGCGGCCACGCCCGTCGCATTGACGACGATTGGCGTGTTCGACGCGGTGCTCGTGATGCCGATCTGGCCGGTAAGGGTACCCTGCTCTCCGGGCCCCGGCGCCAGGGTTATTTCCAACTCACATGTGCCTGCCGGCGCCACTGGACTGCCGCTCACGCAACTGACGTCGGTACCGGTATAGTCGACTGCGTTTGTGCTGGTGTAACCGGTGATGGTCAGCGGAGCGTTTCCATCGTTGGTAACTGTAGCATCGAGGGAAGGCTGACTCCCAAGCGCCACGTTCCCGAAATTGAGTGAGCCGCTAGAGCTGACAAGGTGCACCTTCTCCGCCGTGGCATCGGCCAGGTAGACGTTTCCCATGTTATCGATGGCCACGCCGGTGGGATCGGTCACAGTGGTGGCGATCGCAGCCTGAGCGCCGGTATTGAACGATCCGCTTACGTAAGGAATCCGCACTGTGCCGCTCGACGAAGAAACGTAGACCGCGCCCGAAGCATCGACTGCAACGCCGGTGCCGCCGCTCAGGGTACTCACCAACGTCGAAAGATGACCGTTTGAAAGCTCAAAGAGGTTGGCGCCGTCGATGATATAGAGGTTGTTGCTCGAATCCACACCCACTGCCGACGGAGCAGTGAAGCCGCTAGTGAGAAAGACTTCGGATTGACCGAAGCTTCCCAGAGCGCCGCCCGGATTGCTCAGCTCGACGACTCGTCCTTTTGACGGGTCGGCAACATAGAGATGGCCCAGGCCGTCCACAGCAAGATTCAGGTTGCTGCCCAGCCCGCCAACCAACGTCAATTGGCCTGCGGTATTGAGCGCGCTCGGACCGTAGGGAATCTCGTAGACATTACCGCTATCAGCGATATAGACATCGCCGGCCCCATCAACTGCCACTCCAGTAGGGGCCGTCAGTCCCGTACCAATGGATGTTGAAGTGGATGCACCGGGCGCGTACATCAGAACCTTTCCAAGGCCGGCATCCGCGACGTACACATTCCCCATCACATCCGTGGCCACCTGGCTCGGCGTCTTCAGGCCGCCACCGAAGGCGGACTCCAATGCCGGCGTCGTCGCGATCGAACCAGCCAACCCCATACCGTGCAGCGCGGTGGTTGCGACAGTTGTATAAACCGTCTGCTTGTTCACTGTCGCCGAGGTCTGTAGCAGCAACTGGCCTGAAACGCTTCCGGCGGTGTGTGGATTCACCGTTACGCTGACGGTGCAGCTGCTTACGGCGGAAGATGTCGAGGAGAGAGGAACTGGATAGGTAGTTCCGGTGGTGCAGGCTCCAGCCCCCGTATTCGCAACGGTAAAGTCGGGCGTGGTGACGCCGTCTTCTTGAATGACGAACCTTGCCGGAGTGACTGGGCCGGCTTGGGAGAAGGAATAGTAGACGTTGACTGGCGTTCCCGGCGTCCCAACCGGCGATGAACCCAGTTCGGCATTGCCGAGTCGAACCGCAACTACATCCTTGAACCCATTCCAAAGAGTTGAGGTTGGGATATACAGGATGTCGCGGGTCTTATCGAGGCTGATCTGCGCTTGTGCGGGTGCCGGGGAGATCATCACCCAGGCGGCCGGATTGAGAGTGCCCCCCTGATTCGGAACCATGAACACGCCGGCGCTGCTGTCGCCGACATAGAGGTTGCCGGCCGCGTCAACCGTCATGCCCGTAATGCTTGACAGAAGCGGCACGACCTTTCCACTCGGGCTGATTGTTGTCGGATCCACGTGCGCCAGACCTGTATCCCCGGCTAGTCCAGTGGTCCCCGCAGGAATTTCAAGAACGTTCGGGACTCCGCCATCCTCCCATATAAAGATGTTGCCCGTATTATCGACTGCCAGCGCCCTGGCCCTGGATGTCGCTGCATTAATCACCGTTTGGAGGTTGGTGACGTTTCCGGATGAATCCAGGTTCCAAGACAGGATGCTGGGAGAGCAGCACTCTGAACTCATCACAAACAGGCCGTTGGCATTTGTCGCGAGTCCGGCTCCCTGGAAATAGCCTGAAATTGGCCCGATTGGATTCGAGTTCGTGTCGGCGGAGGCATTCCAGGTTTTATGAACGGGGTCGTAGGGAACTCGCTGCATCCCGCCGTTCCAGTTGTTGTCAAGGTAAAGGTTATCGTACTGATCGAGGGCGATTCCCAGGTTGGCCCACATTCCGCCGGGACCGCTGTTGCCGGCGGAAAATATCGTGATCGGGGCACCGCCGCCTGCCGGGTACTGATACACGGCTGCATCTTCAAAATCCGCGATGAGGAAGTCGCCATGGCTCGATACCGCAGACTGCCAGACGGCGCCGTATGTGGGCGGAGCCGGCAAACCATAAACGGCACTGGAGGTCACCAGCGGCGAGGCGCCCTGCTGGCCTGCGGCTCGTTCGGAAATGCAAACGCATAGCAGAAGCAGTGAAAAGACGATCCCAACGATCCGGCGCAGAGCGCTAAACGACTTGGTGGCCATAACATTCCTCCCCAAAAACTGGTATCGAACGTTCAACGAGTGGCTTCACTCCACCCGTGTATCGAGGCTTCCATTGATTTGCCGCCTTCGGAGAGCCACCTCGAACTCCCCGAAGGCACCTTTCGATCCGGCTGCCTTGCTTACCTTTATTGCACAGTCGTAGGCAGCGTGAACAGCGGCGAAGTCAGCGAGTTTTGTTGTCCATTCTGCGGATTGACAGTAATAATCTGAACCGCATACGTGCCGGCGGGCGTTGATACCTTTGGGGCAGGCGGCGGTGTCGAATACGACGAGTTGGTGCAAGCCGTAATACCCATGAAGGCGCCGGCCAGCATCAATGCAAGACACAGCATGGTTAGGTACCGGTTGAATCTCTTCCTTCTGGCAATCAGTCCAACCATTCCCAAGCCGAATATCCCGGCCAACGACCAGGGCGCCGCCCGCTCCACAAAGGCTGTGCCGCCGTTCACCGGGACATTGGTGCTGATCGTCACGACGATAGTGGAAGGAGCGGTGGGATCGGTTCCGTTTCCGACGCCAATCTCTGGATTGTCAAACGTGCATTCTGTGAACTTGGGAAGCGTCGCGGTGACGCATTCCACGTTCACCTGCTGATTGAATCCCACCAGGGGCTTGAGGGTGAGAGTCACCTGCCCAGGTGTGCCTGGGACAAGTGATATCGAAGTCGGATTGGCCGTAATCTGTAGGCTGGGAACGATAACCTGGAATGTGGGCAACGCACTGCTGACGCTGGCATAGTTCACGTCGCCGTTGTATACAACCGTGAGGTTATATACTCCCTGAGCGAGATTTGCGGTCGAGAATGTGGCCGTTCCCGCGGAGCTGAGCGCGATGGCGGCCTGCGTCGGATCGGCAGGCTTGCTTCCCTGCAAAAAGCTCACTGTGCCCGTAGGCGTTCCCACGCTCGATGTGACAGAAACCACGATCGACGTTTGGCTGGCCACGTTCACATACGTATTGCCGGCCCAGACGGTTACGTCGTCCGGGTTGAGGGTGCAGTTCAGCCCGCTTGCAGTTGGGCAGCCCGGGGGGCCAACTGTGACTGTAGGCATTGCTTGGCTCACAGTGAATTTGGCCTTGCCGCCGCTTGCAGCGAAGTCGGGAGGGGTGCCGGCCGTGCCCTCGCCACCGTAGTCGGCCACAGCGGAATAGGACCCGCCCAGAAGGCCGGTATACGACTGTTTGGCGACGCCGTTGGTCAAGGCCAGGGTCAGTTTCTTCTGGCCGGTGACCGCCAGAGTCACGTTCCCGGTCGGGGTGCCGAGGCTTGAAGTCGCGGCCGCCACAGTTACAGTCACTGTCACGCTTCCTGGGTAAACCACGCCACTGGTCGGCGCCACCGCAACCGTGGTAGTCGTCGCCGGCCGCGGGTCGGTAACCGCGTTGGCTTGGAGCGCTAGGTTGACAGATGGCGCATTCACGGCATTGCTGAGAATCGCTACCGATGCGCTGCTTGAGCCCGCCGCGGAGGGTGTCAGCGCAACGTCGAAGTAGCAGAACGAGCCAGGCACGGTCTTAACCGCAGGACCGCATGCCGGGGAGTCACTCGGCGTTCCCACGGAGTAATCCGGTGCGTTGGCGCCCGTGAACAGGTCGCCGCTCAATGCTGAAAGCGTCAAAGGCAAATTGCCCAGGTTGAACATCTGTGCTTCCACGTCGGACTCTGCAAAGGGAACGATCTGTCCGTAGTTGATGGAGCCGCCGACGCCCAGTTGCTTCATGCCCGCAGTTGAACCGGATCCGAAGGATACATAGGCATTCTCATATCCATCCAGTGCAACGCTGGCTGGCGCGGTAGCCAAATCGCTTGCCACCGGAACCTGTTCGGGAATACTCAAGCCGCCGGAAGAGGCCAAATAAGGAATCCAGATCAGGCCGCCGGATTGCGCCACAAAGATTGAACCTGACGGGTCCACAGCCAATCCTGTCACCGGAGGAGCAAGCGAACTCGTGATCTCTTCAACGCTTCCACTAGGGGAAAGTTCCCAAAGGTTCTTCCCATCGGCTACCCAAATGTTTCCGGAATTGTCCGTGGCAATCGCCGAAGGGCCTGTAAAGCCGGCACTCGCCCCCTGAACGTTGAGTGGCTCATCTTGCAGCAGCAGGGCCTCCTGCGCATTCGATACTTTAACGACCCGCTTGTTATCCTGATCTGCCACATATACATTGCCCGCCCCGTCGGCAGCCAGGTTGAGGTGAGCGCCCAAGCCAGTCAGCAGCGTGGTCTGCTCGGAAGGCGCGAGGGCGCCGTTGATATACGGAATCTCGATGATGTTGCCCGAGTCGCCGATGTAGACATCGCCCACGCCATCGACCGCGACGCCCGTCGGAGCCGTCAAACCTGATCCAACCGTCGAACCGGCGTTGGAAGTCGATCCGGCCGGAAACATCTTGACGACTCCCAGACCCGGATCCGCGACATACGAGTTTCCCAAAGCGTCGCCAGCTACTTGCTTTGGATCGCTCAAACCAGTGGCGACTGTCTGCTCCTGGACCGAAGACACTGTGGATACTGCGGGTCCCTGTCCAATCCCGTTGAGATAGACATTGCTCCCGGCAACGATGTTCTTGTTGGAATCGAGAATTTGCAGTTCGCCGGACACGCTGCCAACCGTCTTCGGATTCAGCTGAACGAAGAATTGGCACCAGCTTAGTTCCGAAGCTGTGGTCTCGATGCCGGAAAACGCCGGATATGCGCTACCGGCCGTGCAAGGCGGCACAGCCGGAACGACCGTGGGGTCGGGGTTCGCGTTCGTGGTTACGGTGGTGAAGTTGCCGCCGCCTGGCTTGGCGTAGGCAAAGGTCGCCGGCGTCATTGCCGTGCTGAAGTTATAAAAGACGGTCTGCGTAGAGCCTGGCGTTCCAATCGCGGTTGCGCCCAGGTTAGCAGAGCCGGGAACCCATTGCACAATGCCTGAGGTTGTGCAGGTCGCTGGATTTACAGTTGTGCAGGGCGGAGCCTTAGTGCCATATGGCGCCCAGTTGCTTCCCCCGTTTCCGTTCGGAATCCATATGTACCCTCTGGGGTCGATCGCGACCGGGAATCCCGCGGCCACCGGCGCTACTTGCACGGCATCCGCCCAACTCAAATTCGGTGCTTTGGGCGTGCCCAGGTTGGGAACCATCACCACCATGTTGGCCTGGCCGCCATAGGAGTTGTTGTCATTCTCGCTCGACAGGTAGAGATTTCCGGCGTCGTCGAAGGTCATTCCCTTGAAGTTGAAACCAGCCGCCGGGTTGTCGATTCGCGTCAGCGTTGCTTCAAGAGTCCCCGTCGCATCGCCAGCAAGGGGCAGCGCAGCATTGGCGGGAATCTCACGAACGCCGGTGATTCGCGAGGTCGGCGAAGAGTAGACATTTTCAAGAAAGAAGATGTCGCCGGCATGATCGATTGAGACGATATTCCCGCTCGTCAGCATGCCTGTAAGGACGCGAACTACAGTTCCAGGGATGCCGTTTGCATCGATCGTAAACTTGTCGATTTCGCCAGTGTTCGACCAAGCGACCACCATCGTGCACGGAAAGCCGCTGTCGCAGTTTATGGCCACATCCTGCGGCTCAATCGCGGTCGGTGTGCCGTTGAGCACGATACTCGGCGCGTTACTCCAATTAGAGGCCGAACTGAATGTCCAGGTTCCAGTGGAAGGGTTATAGGGCACGCGGAGAAAGTGAACGGCGCTGCCATATCTGTCGGTGATATAGAGCGTATCGTTGGCGTCGAGAGCCATGCCCGAGTTCCAGAACGATCCCGAAGCTTCCAGCGTAGACCCGTTAGAGGACTGTCCGGTCGGTGCAGGTCCCGCGACCAAGGTCGGCGCAGGCGCGCCAGGCGCCCACTGATAGAGGTTGCTCACCGCTGTGTCCAAGAAGAGCACACTGCCGTTATGCGCCACCTTGACCGAATAGATCTGGCTCCATTGGCCGGTGCTGCCGTGGCCGAAGGGAACTACCGAGCCAACCGTGACCGGAACCGGCGCCTTGAACGGCAACTGCGCCGTGGCCGGACCACTCAGGTACAAGCCGACTATCGGAACCAAGCACGCGATCCGTGCAACCCGACGAAGCAAAACAGCAGACTCGATGGCCATACTACCCCTCCGAAACAGTCTCGAACTTAACTACCTTTGCGAACGGCATAATTGCCGGCCGCGTCCATAATCGCGGCGTAAGGCAGCCGCCGCACCGTCGTAAATCCAATTACCTTGCCGGCGCGCAATCTTCAGAACGTATGCCGGTCTTGCTGCCCGGCGGCGTGCTGCGCTGCAAACTGGCCGCCCCCAAAAACGCTTAGAACGTAAACTTTCCGCCCAGTTCCACCAACCGGTTGCCAACCTTGATATTCGCAATGCCGAAGTCCTGGTAGGTGAGGGCGTTTTGCGTGAGCGCTTTTCCCGCGGTTGCCTGTTGGAAATCAAGGCTCAGATTCGTTGTGTCTGAGTTGTTGAACGAGACCAGCGGGTGATTGAAGACGTTAAAGGCCGCCATCCTGATCTGCAGTCTCTTCTTCTCGCCCATCTGGAAATTTTTCAGCAACGTCACATCGTGGTCCATGAAATATGGCGCATGGATGTAGGGGAGCCTGAACTGCCCGTTTGTCTCTGGGAGCGGCACCCCGAGGGCAGTCGCGTTGACGAACTGATGCTGGGCCGGCCCGCCCGCAACCTTTCCATTCACCGTCGGCATCAGTTGGACATCGGGCGTTCCCAGCCATACCACCGGATTCATGCTGGTGACGCAGAATGTCGATCCATTCTTGTCTGGAGGAATTCCGTATGTTGCCGCGCATGTAGAGTTCGATTGCGGATTGGACTGATTCTGGTACTCGGTCTGAACGGGCAGAACAGCGCCATATCCGAATCCAAAGTTTTCTCCCTCCTCCGATGCCAGCGGGAATCCGCTCTGCACGGTCGAGACCCCGGAGACCTGCCACCCGTTGGCCGCCTCCGACAGCAGTCTGCCGCCCCCCCGGTAGCGCCTCCCCAAATCGACCAGGTAGTGAATGTTGAACACCTGCGTGCGGTCGTAGGGTACAGGGTTGTAATCGTTGCGCAGATTTACCGGGTCTGGAATGACATTGTTGTACGAGGAGGCGGTTGCGAGATTCTTGGCGAATGTGTAGTTGCCGCCAAAAGTAACGAAGCCGGCCTGCTTGTTCCAAACCACCTGAATGCTGTTGTAATTCGAGTAAAAGTCGTGCTTCAGCACATAGACATGCTGATAGAACGGAAAGGGACGGAAGAAGTCCTGCTCGGGAGTATCCAGGCTACCGATGCCGCCGCTCACGCCCTGAATGGTCGTCATCGAGGACGGCACCAGTCCAAGGTTGACCGTGAATAGGTTGTCAGTTGTGTTGGCGGGATTCGAATTGGTGGGGCAGCCTGCCTCGATGCCGCATATTACGTTGATGTCCGAAGCTTCGTTGTAAGCACTGCCGTTGTTGTAGGAACCAAGGTTGACATTGTGGCTACCCACATAGGCGACTTCGAGACGGGAACGCCAGGGCATGGCCTGAGAAACCGCGCCATTGTACTGGTAGTAGATCGGACGAACCGTATCGGTGGGAGAAAGCGTGTAAGCCGTGAAATCTGGCGGGTTAAGCGGCGATTGGCTGTCAATCCCGGCGAAAGTCAGACTACCCGAAAGAATGCTCGTCTTGTATCCCTGAGCCGTTGCTGCCGCCAGCGCATAGGGATTGAACTGTTCCTGGTTGCGATAAACGCCGCCGCCGCCCCGCACCACCGTCTTGCTCGAACCGAACACGTCATAGGCAACACCAACGCGGGGTGAGAAGTAAACCGTCGCCGGCGAGTTCACCGAGTTGGAGACGCCCGAACCTTGTGAAGCCCAGGTCATGCCCGGCATGTTGAGGCTGGTGCAGTTTCTCGTGATACCGCCGCATTGCTGGCTGTAAAGGGTTGGAGAGAAGGTGGCCATACCATTGTTGTGACGGTCTGTCCAGGGTCCGAGGTGCTCGATGCGCGCCCCCAAAGTAAGGGTTAACCTGCGCAGCTTCCAACTGTCGTTGGCGTAGCCGGCAAGCGACGTGTAACGCATGTCGACGGTGGGAGTGAAATTCGTTTGCGCATAGGAATCCGCATATCCCATGTACATCATGGCCGAGGGATTGATGCAACTGCCTATATAGGCGGATCCGGAGTTCCGCAGGTTACCCAACGGGTTGGGGCTTGAACAGCCGACAAACTGGGCGGAACCAAAGGGCGCCGGCGCGTATTCGAAGTAGCCATTGCCCGGATTGAACGTAAACTCTCCCTGCGGATACGCGCCGGAATCGGCTATTCCGTTGTACGTTCCCGTTTCCCAATAAACACCGAATTGGAGGAAGTGGTTCCCTTTCTGCCAGCTCAAGTTGTCCTGCAGAACAGGATCGACCTTCTTCGTCCGAATCTGGTTGTTATAGAAGCCGCCGGGCATCTGTAAATTCGGGTAACCATTGCTTCCGCCGCTGGAGATAGCCGGAACCGAATAGTCGCCTCCATTTTTGTACATGCCCAGATAGTCGAAGTTCCCGTTCCCTCCGTTGTAGGAGTTCATATTGAAGCGGCTCGCTGCCAGCGGGTTCCCCATCTTTCCTGGCAGGCTGACAAACGACATTGCGGCGTCGAACTCATTGGTCAAGGTAGAGCCTATTGTGCGGGTGTAGTGAGCCGCCAGGATATTCGATATGTCGCCGGTGGTCACGTCTCCCGGATAAGGTATGCCGGCCGTTGGGAAGTAGCCCAGAGCCACGGGATCCTGATCGACTTCCTTTTGCAGGCCATAGACAAGGAACAGTCTGTTGAGATCGTTGATGTCGTGGCGATCGAATGCCGTCGCCGTGGTCGCGGTGA
>CAZSVJ010000043.1:0-17576 GCA_964610185.1 uncultured Occallatibacter sp.
CTCCAGCCAACGACCCGTTCGATCAGCTTGCGCCGGCGCTGGCTGATCGCGCGCCGCGCGTCTTGACGCTCATCGTCTGTCAAGCTGTCCTTGCCCTGATAGCCCGGAACCACCTTGCCCGCCGACGCCTTCTTATTGCATTCCCTCACGGGCTAAAATCCGCGTTGATTTTGGGGCAATCTTGGCCCGCGATCCGGCCCAGAGGGCGCCCCGGTGTCCCGGTCGCGCGCTTTCAAATCATTGACTTATTCAGGAGTTAGATAATCGACGCCGCATTCTAATCAACATCTAACTTCCAAGAAACCACTCAATTCACATTTCTTTGGCGCTGAAACTATGACGCTCATAAGTCAATATCCTAGCTGATTCCTTATAGGTACTTCAGTGCTCCCAAGCTCTGTACACTGTGCTGGCTGTCACATCCAGCGTACTTAACGTAGGGTGTAAAGTGCCATCCGGACTAGAGGTCCAGAACCGAGGTAGTTATGTTGAAACGCCTCTTAGTTACAGCCATCGCCGCAACTTTGGCGGTTAGTATGGTCTACGCAGATCAGACTACAGCGAAGGTTACCATTCCGACTAGCAGAACCACGCCCAGCAGCGGCAAGCAAATGTATGTCAGCTATTGCGCTCCATGCCACGGGATGGACGGCAGGGGCCAGGGCCCAGCTGCCTCCGCGCTGAAAACGCCGCCAGCGGACTTGACAGCGCTGAGCAAGAACCATGGCGGGAAGTTTCCGGATACGCACATCCAAGCGGTTCTGGAGTTTGGCTCGGGGATTTCGGCGCACGGCTCGCTCGAAATGCCGGTATGGGGACCCATCCTTGGTAAGATGAACACGGCTAGTGACCAGGAAAGGCTGCTCAGAATCAACAATTTGAGCCGCTACCTGGACAGCATTCAGGCGAAATAGGGGCCGGCGGCCCAATTGCTCCCGGCTGCGGGCTTGTGCGAGCGCACGAACGGAGCAATATGGACAAGCTGAATAAGCCGCGCAGACTCAGCAAGGCTCGGCCCGCGAAGAGCCAAAGGCCGTCTGACGTTTCAAAAAGCGCGGCGCCTTTGGAACGGAATCACGAGAAACCTCCCCCGGCCGAACGCCCGGAAGGCCGCGACTCCAAGCGAAATCCCTATTCGGGCCGACCTGGGGCCGGACCTGGGTGGGCTGGATCGGAGCGGGCTGGATTGGGACGAATCAGCCCGAAAAACTCTAGTCTCGGTATTGGCGCGCAGATCAATCGCCGCGCCGCAGACCGTTTGCGCGGCGGCCATCTTTGGGTTTACGCCTCCGACATTGAATCCCTTCAACTTCCCGACGTTGGCTCGACCGAAGCAGGCGCGCCAGCACTGCTGCCCGTTGCCGACAGCCGCGGCCTGTTGCTGGGCACGGCGCTCTACAGCCCCTCATCACAGATTGCGTTGCGAATGGTTTCGCGCGAGGCCATCGATGAAGCCCGATGGCTCGAGCTGCTGGCTAACCGGCTGCGGGGCGCGATCAACCGGCGTAAGCCGATGCTGAATTCTGAAACCGACGCCTGCAGATTGTGCTTCAGCGAGGCTGACGAACTGCCCGGAATAGTGGCGGACAAATACGCCGGCATGGTCGTTCTTCAACTGCTGGCAAGGGGTCTGGATTCGGCTGCGGTGCGGGAGACTTGCGTGCGGGTGCTGCGCGAAGAACTGCAGCCGGCCGCCATTCTGGAAAGGCCCGACCCGCGCATGCGCGAGTTGGAAGGACTAGCCGCGCCCCGTCCAGAGCCTTTGTTCATTGCCGACGCCGCCAGTCCCGCTACCAGTACGCAATTTCGACTGAATGGGCTGGTCTTCCAGTTCGACGCGAACTCGGGGCAGAAAACCGGCGCCTTTCTCGACCAGCGGGCCAACTACGCCGCCGCACAGGAGTGGGCGCGAAAGCTCGGAGCCAACAGTCGCGATGGGGCCGGCCGGGCGCTGGATGTGTGCTGCTACCAGGGCGGCTTTGCGCTGCATCTGGCGCAGGTCTGTGGCCAGGTCACGGGTATCGACGCATCCCACGCCTCGCTGGAAGTGGCGGAGCGGAATCTTGAAGCCAATCGCGCCCGGCTCTCGGCGCAGGTGGACTGGGTGGAGGGAGACGCGTTTCAGGTTCTGCGCGACTGGTCGGACTCGGGTGAAATATTTGACGCGATCGTTCTCGATCCGCCCGCCTTCGCCAAAACGCACAGAGCCGTTGAGAGCGCCCTGCGCGGCTACAAGGAGCTGAATTTGCGCGCCCTGCGCATGGTGCGTCCGGGCGGGCTGCTGGTAACCTGCTCCTGCTCTCACCATGTGGGGTGGACGGAACTTGAGGCGGCTGTGGCTTCGGCCGCTGCCGATGCTGGGCGGCGCGCGCGCCTGCTCGAACGCCGCGGTGCCGCTCCCGATCATCCAGTGGTGCTGAACCTGCCGGAGACCGAATACTTAAAGTGCCTTGTTTTGGAAGTCGAGTAGGAGGTTCTTAAGCATGGTCGCCGAAGCTTGATCGCAGTCTCTCAGGGGTTAAAACCCCTTGTTTTTCCGCCCTTTTAGGCACGATCCGCCGCGGCGGATCGTGCCCTGACACTCGCCGCGACGAGCTGATTTCTGAACCACGCTCTCGTCAGGCGCGAGCGGCACGCTGCCTGGAATGCCAGCGCGGCAGAAACCCCAGAAACCACTCGAACCAGGTGCCCTGGGCCGGCGTTGAGGCTACCTCCTTCGCCTTGGAGGGTTCAGGACGGTTTCGGTCGGAACGGGCTGGGTCAGAACGGGCTCCATCAGAACGAGATGGAGCCGACCGCAACTCGGCTAGCGCTTCTTTCACCTGCGCCCGCAGACTCTCGGCTTCGAAGGTGCAGGAGCGCAGGTAGGCGGAGATGGTGAGGCCGGCCTCTGCGGCGCGTTGGCGCAGTTGGACGCTTTCCACCTCGCTCAGGCGGATGGTGATGCTAGCGGATTTCAGATTGTTTTCAAGCGCGGACGGTAGATGGACGTTGCTCCTGGGTTGAAAATCGGCGCTCGAATACTGCGACCTTCGCGAGGTTGGCTCAGGATTAACCGGAGGAACATCGGGAAGAAGGTCCTCGCTGTCATGGATTGGCCCCGGCCCTAATTCGGCTGGCTGTAGGAGCGAGCGATCCGTGGGATCGGGGGAAGCGCTTTTTAAATAGCGACTGCGGGCGCTCAAGGCGCGTTCGTAGCTGAGCGTTGCGACGTCGTCCTCAAGTTCATCGTTGTTCCACGCGAGGGGGCGCTCCGCTGCATCCGGCTCGGGCGCGGCTAGATCGGCCATCAATCTCGCGAAGCTTTGGGGGGGGAGCGAGGGTGTGGCAGTTTGCGGCATGGGTTGAAGCATACGCCGAAGTTGGCGTGGCTTCAGGGCATTCTCCATTGAAGAGATCGCGCGGCTCCCGAAAAGAAACAGGTCCAATATTGGTCCAGAATGCTATCGCGGATTGGCGCACTCGCCCGACTACGCTCAGACGGGCAAGGCAATTGCGCAAAGACCTCAAATGCGAGGAAAATGGGCACGGCTTCGGTCATGCTCTGGAAAGAAACAGGAATTGAATTTCGCTGCAAGCTGAACAATCCAAACGACAAATGCGTCAAAATATAAATGCCGCGAGTTAGCAAGTTAGCGCTGGACGACTGACACATTCGAATGTGGGAATGAAGTTTTCCGCTCGCCGCGGCGAGTAAGGCCGAATCGGCGAAAGCATGCTGCGGCAGGATCAGGCGGGGAGCAGTTCGCAGGCTTCGGGGTCGGGCAATATGCGTCCAGGAAGCCGCAAAAGCTCGGTAATGGCTTCAGCGCTCAAGGGACGGGCAAAGAGATAGCCCTGGCCGAAGCGGCAACCAAGTTGGCGCAGCATGCGGTATTGCTCGCGGGTTTCAATCCCCTCGGCAACCACATCCAGGCCCAGCACGCGGGCCAATTCAATGATGGTGCGCACGATTTGCAGCGGCGAATCTCCCTGGGTCATGCGGTCCACGAAAGAGCGATCGATCTTCAACACGTCAAAAGGAAAGGAATGCAGGTGGTTGAGCGAGCTGTAACCTGTGCCAAAATCGTCCAGAAGCAAAGAGATTCCCAACCGGCGCAAGCTGCCCAGCACCTCGAGAGCGGTGCGTAAGTTTGGAATCAAGCTGGATTCGGTCATCTCCAGGCCGAGTTGACGGCTGGTAATTCCAAATTCAAGCAATAAATCCTTCACGTGATCAGCCAACCCCTCGCGGGAGAATTGCCGGGCAGAGAGGTTTACGCCGACTCGCAATGAGCGGAGACGCGGATCCTCAATGCACCAGTCTTGAATCTGCTTGCAGGCCTCGCCAAGCCCCCAGTCGCCGATCGGCACGATAAGCCCACTCTCTTCGGCTAGTGGAATGAACTCCATTGGCGGGATAAGGCCGCGCTCGGGGTGCTTCCAGCGGATGAGCGCCTCAAGGCCGACGATCTTGCGGGTGGAAAGCTCAATCTCAGGCTGGTAGTAGAGCACAAACTGTTTCTGGTCCAGCGCGTGACGCAAATCGCCGGCGCTTGGCCAGATTGCGGGGACGCCCGCATCAAGCGGCCGCGGCAATTCATTTGCGGCTAAACATTTGCGCAGCCGGCTCAGTTCCAACTGGCTGGCGGTCATATCCGCAAGGCTCTCCAGCATGCGCAGCTCTTGGGGTTCCAGGCCACGACGAGGCTCTCGGTTGAAGATGGTCAGCACTCCGAGAATCTTGCCGTCAAAGGCGCGTACTGGCGCGCTGGCAAAAAAACTTGCACCGTGGAGCTTCAGGGCCGGCAGGAAATCATCGGATTGAATGCGATCGATGTGTTTCGATGCGACGACCGGGCCGTCGTTCGCCAGCACCATGTTAAAGATGGAGTTAGTCCGCGGCAGCTCGTGAACGTGCTGGCCCCAGTGCGACTTCATCCAAACACGGCTCTTGTCGCCGAAGCAGATTCTGGCCGAATCGGCACGGAAGTACTCGGCAGCCAGCCTGGTGATCGCATCGTAGCCCGGTTCGGGCGGGGTATCGAGAATTCCCGTTGAAGCGAGGGCAGCAAGCCGCGCATCTTCTTTTTGACAGTCGAGCGTGTCGGCTTCCAATTCAGCTTGTGGCATCTTCACTCAAGTCTTACTTCCTTCTTATCGGAGAGGAAGAGCGGCGGCATGAGGTTACGCGGGAGCAGCTTTGCGGGTACCTACCCGGCGAGAGGTAACGCGCTACTTGCCGTGAGCCGGTTGTGCTGTTTCTGTCCACAGGAAGCTGAGAGTGTCGGCATCGTCCTGAATGTGCTGGTCTACGCTCATTCCGCCGCTGTGCCCGGTGTAGTGCAGCAGGATGGGGCGGCCGCTGGATGAGGCGGCCTGCAACACCGCCGTCATTTTTCGAGCGTGAAGCGGGTCGATGAGCGTATCGCTGTCCCCGGTAAAGAACATTACGGCTGGATAGGCCGTTCCGCTTTTGACGTTGTGATAGGGCGAGTATTTGAGCAGATAGAAGAACTGCTTCTCGTTCTCGGTCGAACCGTACTCCGTGGTCCAGTGCGAGCCAGCAACAAACTTCTGATAGCGCAGCATGTCGAGCAGCGGCTGTTCGCACAGGACCGCTGAGAATAATTCAGGCCGCTGAGTGATAGCCGCACCCAACAGCAAGCCGCCGTTCGACTCGCCCTCGATGGCCAAGTGCGCGGGCGAGGTGTATTTGTTGGCGATCAAATAATCGGCCGCCGCAAAGAAGTCGTCAAAAACATTTTGTTTTTTCTCAAACATTCCTTGCTCATGCCAGTTCTCGCCGTATTCGCCGCCGCCGCGCAGGTTGGGCAGCGCAAACCATCCGCCCTGCTCCAGCCACCACACCGTAGTCGGGCTCCAGTGCGGCTGCATGCTGATGTTGAAACCGCCGTAGGCGGTCATCAACAGGCGTTCCGACCCGTCACGCTTCAAGCCTTTCTTGCCGGCAATGAACATGGGAATCTGCGTTCCGTCCTTCGACTTGAAAAATACCTGGCTCAACTCATATTGGCTGGAGTCGAACGCGGTTTTTCGCTGGAAGAATATGTCGCGCTTTCCCGTCATCGTGTCGATCCGGTAAATTGCGGGCGGCACAATGAACGATTCAAAGGTGAAGAACCCGAATCGATCCGTAGTGCGGCCCACAACAGCGGAGGACGATCCGATGCCGTCATAGTCGATCTTGCCGGCCGGCTTTCCATCCAGCGTATACACGGTGGCTTCGGTCTTCGCATCCTTCAGCCGGTTGACGTAAATCTTTTCGCCCACGATGGACCAGTCGTCGATCGCGTCCGGCCCTTCCGGCACAATCGTCTTCCACACGTCGGGCATGATGCCGGGATCGGCTCTGAGAATGCGGCCCTTCGGTGACTTGTAATCGGTCTCTACATACCACGCGCCCTGAGCATAGATCGCATGGAATCGCGAGTCGATGCCCCAGACCAGAACTTCAAACGGCGAACCTGGTTTCGTAAGGTCGCGGTAGACAATGTCCACGCGCCGGGCCGGAACGCCGCGCTCGATGGTCACAACCAGGTAGCGGAAATCGTCGGTCACCACGGCTGAGAAAAGATCGTCGCCGGCAAGTTCTTCCCCGCGAAATTCGTTCCCGAATATCAGCGTGTCCTTCGATGGCCGCGTGCCCAGGACGTGTTGATAGAGCAGGGTTCCCTGCTTGTTATTGCGCGCGTAGTAAATGGTGGTCCCATCGGGCGCAAACTTCACGCTCAAATAGCGGGCCGCCGGCAGCTCGTCCTCAAGAGTCTTGCCATTCTTCACGTTGAATACGTGGATGGCTGTCTCGTCCGCGCCGCCCTCACGAACTTCATAGGCCAATAAAGTTCCGTCGCGTGAAACATCGGCCAACGATACCGAGGTGTAGGGGTCTCGGCCCAGGGAAGCGGGATCGATCAGGCGCTGGTCTCTTATAGGTCGGCCCGAAGCGGGCACTGGCTGGCCCGGAGCCGGCCAGCCGTGGCGCACATAGATCGAGAACTGCTGTTCGCCGGCCAGCCGCTTGCTGAAAAAATAATCGTTGCCGCGCTGGATGGGCAGGCCCGCATCGGAGACGTTCTCCAGCTCATCCAGATCGTCCAGTACTTGCGAGCGAATGCGCGCCTGCTTCAGATAACGCGCCGTGTAGGCATTCTGCGCATCGATGAAGGTGCGCGTCTCGGTGCTCTTCGAGTCTTCAAGCCAACGATAGCTGTCTGGGATTTTAGTTCCGAAATAATCGTCGGCCACTGGAATGGCATCGGCAGAGGGCGGGGGCGGCAGCGTGATGCCTTCTCGCCCACGAACGATCTGGGCTGCCCCTGCCGCGGCAAGAGCCAGCCAAATCGAGAATCCTAATCCAAAATTCCGCCGCACGCATTGGCTCCTGAGGACAGGATACTTCGCGAAGCCGCGCCTCGTCCCCGGCGCTTCCCCGGTAGAATCATCTCAAGTGAAAGGATCGAAACCAACTCAAGCTGGCCTTGACTTGAAGCCGGGCAACTTGCAGCAGGAGGCCCCGAAATCGCGCTGGTCGCGCGGCTTGCGATTGCTGCGCCCTTCGCACGCGCATACCGCTTTTACCGCGACCATCCTGCTGATGGCCTCAACCTTTCTGTCGCGAATCATCGGGCTGGTGCGGGTGAAGTACATCGTCTGGCTCTTCGGCGCCGGGGTGGAAGCCGATGCGCTGAACGGCGCGTTTGTGCTGCCGGATATGATTTCGTACTTTCTGGTCGGCGGCGCGGCTTCCATCACGTTTGTCACCATTCTCACGCGCTACCGCGAAACGGGGAGAGAGGCCGAGGGGCAGCGATCGCTGTCGGTGATTGTGACCACTATGTGCCTGGTGCTGGGCGGGGCCATCCTGCTGGCCGAGGTGTTTGCGCCGTGGTATATCCACTGGTGGTTCGATGGCTTCGACGCGCAAAAGGCGGCTCTTTGCGTGCACCTGACGCGCATCCTGCTGCCCGCGCAGTTGTTCTTCTTTGCCGGTGGAGTTTTCGGAGCGGTACTGCTGGTGCGCAAGCAATTTAGCGTGCAGGCGGTGGCTCCGTTGATCTACGCTCTCGGCACCATTGTGGGCGGCGTCTTGCTGGTGCGGCGCATTGGAGTCTCTTCGCTGGCATTGGGCACGGTTGCCGGGGCGTTTTTGGGGCCGTTCTTTCTAAATTGGCTCTTCGCCCGCCGGGCGGGCACTCGCTACCGGCCGATTCTCGACCTGGCCGACGAGGGTTTTCGAGAGTGGGTGCGGCTGTCTCTTCCACTGATGATCGGCGTTTCATTGGTTACCGCCGATAACTGGATCATCGCGCATTTTGCCTCCGCGACCAGCGGCGCGGTATCGCTGATGAGCTACGCCAAGCAGCTTTTCAGCGCGCCCATGGCCATGCTGGCGCAGGCAGCGGGCGCGGCCTCCATGCCATTTTTTGCCAGCATGTGGTCGCAGCAGCGGCGCTACGAATTTGCCACTGGCGTTGCGGACTCCGTCTCGCGCGTGGCCGCACTTGGACTGTTGGCGGCCTCAGGCATGGTGGTGCTGGCCGCGCCGCTGGTGGAGCTGCTCTTCCTCGGAGGCCGCTTCTCCTCGGCCAATACCCGCGAGTGCGCCGCCTACTTCGCTGTCTTCTCCATCTCGCTGTTTCTGTGGTCGGCGCAGGCCATCTATGCGCGCGCCTTCTACGCCGCGGGGAACATGTTTGTTCCCATGGCCGCGGGAACGGTGGTGACGCTGGTCTCGCTGCCCGTTTATTACGCGCTCTACCACTGGCAAGGAGCCATGGGGCTGGCCATCGCTTCGAATATCGGAATAGCCGTGCAGACGGTCACCATCGCTGTGCTGCTGCACCAGCGCCACATGGTCTCGCTGGCCAGCCTGGAATATGCCGAACTGGGCCGCTGCCTGCTCGCCGCGCTCGCCAGCGGCGCCACCGTCTGGGCGGTTTTATGGGGATTGGGCAGGATGCTGGGCTATCTGGAACCCTCGCATTTGTCCCATGCGCAAATGCGTTGGAACAACCTGGGCCTTTTGGTGGTTGGAAGCGCAGTTTGGCTGGCAGTTGCAGGTTGGGTGCTGGAAAAAACCGGCTCCGCGCTGCCCAGAGTGGCGATGAAGCGGCTGGGAATGGGGTAGGCGACTTCCCTACAAACAAGAGTGCAAGCTCAACAAGACAAGACGTCGCCCTGGATTTCTACGCACTCCCACCCATCGGACAAAAAGTCGCCGCGGCGACTCCGATGGATGGGGCACAGATTCATCCACCGCGGGTCGGGAAAGTCCCTAGGCGATTGACACAAAAGCCCCCGCTGAAGCGGAGGCTTTGGCGCCGGTGCGCGGACCGATACTCGACTACTGCTGAACCGGCCTGAGTATTTCCGGAGCTGGCGCCGGGGCGGCGGGTGACGGCAGTTTGACCTCGGGCTTGCGGATGTCGATGCCTCCCTTGAAGAATGCGCCGTCTTCGATGCTGATGCGAGCTGCTGAAACGTCGCCGCTGAGCGAGCCCTCGGCGCGTATGTCCACGCGGTCACTGGCAGTAACGTTGCCGCGAACCTTGCCTAGGACAACGATCTCGCGGGCAACGATGCTGGCCGCGACCTGGCCGTTGCGGCCCACAGTCACGCGGTTGCCGGGCAGGTTGATGGTGCCCTCCACCTTGCCGTCGACAAACAGCGACTCCGAGCCGGTGATCTCGCCCTTGATGAACAGGCCTTTGCCGATGGTGGCCTGATCGCCGCTGGGCGCGGGGTTGCGGCCGGGAGCTTCAAAACCCGCAGCGGGTGTGGCGGGGCGCGGAGGTTCCGGGGCGGGGTTGGGGGTAATCGATCCTTGTTGGCTTGGTTTCCACATAGCGCTCAAAGTATTTCCTTTTCTGTCCTGGAAGGACGGGGCTGCCAAGGCAGGGTCCAATGCCGCAGACCCAAAAAATCAAAATGCGTGGACCGCCGGGGAATCTTGCCTGCCGGCGACCCAGTGAGCGATCACAAATACAATGCTATTCCTTCGTGGTCCGGCGAAACATTGCGTCCAAGTTTATTTTAGGGCTGCTGGTTCCATTTTATCGAGCTTGGCCGTGAACATGAGCGGCGGGTTGCCCATTTTGGCAACAGGCGGAAAGTCCGCGAACAGGGAATGCGCAGGTCGCCCTCAAGGTCTATGGCCGCGAAAAAGCGAAAAATTCAGCAACACCCGCCGAGCGGCTGCCGCATCGCAAAGGTTATCCGTAAATTGCGCATCCGACTAGCGCCGCACTCCAGCGCAGCTTTACTGGCGGCGTTCACCCGGCGAGGCCTTTGCCGATTTCGAGGCGTGGCGAGCCGAGGCCGAGGCAAGCACTTCCGCTGCGCAAAAGGCCGCTGCAGCCGCGCTTACCGATGAGGACGTGGTCCGCATGGTGCATGAATCCCGGTGAGTCATACCCGGAGAATCGTCTTCCCGCCTCAGTCCGCGAACGCCGCTTCTTCCACCTTTGCGGGCTCGATCAGCTCGACAGGGTAGTAGGCGTTGCGCGTGTACTGCTTTACCATGCGGTTGGTGTTGAAATAGGAGCCGTTAAACGCAAGCGTATTGCGCATCAGATTCGCCCACCTCTCAGGCGATTGCAGGTAGAGAGGAACCACCGCGTTCTCCAGCTTGTTGTAAAGCGAAGCCGCCTCTTCCTCATCGTCCGCGCCGTTCTCGATGGCCCAGCCGGTGAATCCTTCGATGCAGCCCTCAATCCACCAGCCGTCGAGAATGGAAAGGCTGGGCACGCCGTTCAGCGCGGCCTTCATTCCGCTGGTGCCCGAGGCTTCATACGGCCGCTTGGGCGTATTCACCCACACATCCACCCCCGCGGTCACCAGAGCGCCGAGCGCCCAATCGTAGTCTTCCAGATAAACGACGCGCAGCAAGTCGTTCGAGAACTTTGCGGCATCGGCGACCACCTGCTGGATCAGCGCCTTCCCAGGCTCGTCCTGCGGGTGCGCCTTGCCGGCGTAAATAATCTGCAATCCGCCCGCGGCGGTCGCGATTTCCAACAATCGCGCGGGATCCGAGAAAAGCAGTGTGGCGCGTTTGTAGGTGGCTACGCGGCGAGCGAAGCCAAGCGTCAGCGCATTGGCATTGAGCACGAGGCCGGTGCGCGCGGCAATCTCGGCCAGCAGCTCACCCTTGGCCTGGGCGTGCGCCGCGAGAATCTCCTTCTCCGGGAGGTCGATTGCATTGCGCAGATAAAGATTGTCGCGCCGCCATGAAGAAATGTTCGCGTCCAGCATCTTCTGGATGGGCTCGGAAACCCACGTCGGCGCATGAACGCCGTTGGTGATCGCGTTGATTGTAAACTCCGGAAACATTCCGCGGGAGACCTTTGCATGTTGCAAGGCCACGCCATTGGCATAGCGCGAGAAGCGCAGCGCCAACAGCGTCATATTGAGCAAGCCGTCGCGGAAGCAACCCAGCTTTTCCAGGCGCGCCGTCCGGTCGCCGCCGAGAATGCGGATGGTTTGCTCAGTCGAAAAGCGATCGTGGCCGGCCGGAACCGGGGTGTGCGTGGTGAAAACGCATTTTTGCCGGACCAAAGCAAGGTCGGCGTCCGTGGGCGCGCCCAGCGGCCCTCCGCCCAACTGCCTCTCGATCAGCGCCAGGATCAGCAGCGCGGCGTGGCCTTCGTTCAAGTGATGAACATTCACTCTGTGGCCCAGCGCGCTGGCCATTCGCACGCCGCCCATGCCCAGCACGATCTCCTGCTGTAGCCGGTAGTTCGTGTCTCCGCCGTAGAGGTGGTCGGTGAGGCCGCGGTCCCAGCCCGAATTGCCTTCCACATCCGTATCCAGCAAGTAAATGGGAACAACGTGCCCGTAACGCCCGGTCAAATCGTAGCGCCAACAGCGAACCGTCACGATGCGTTCTTCCACCGACACCGTGACCCGAACCGGTTCCTCGGTGCAGAAGTCGGCCGGATTCCACTGCTGAACTTCCTCGGTCTGCACGCCCCTCAGGTCCAGGTGCTGCTGGAAGTATCCCTTGCGGTGAACCAGCGTAAATGCCACCAGCGGAACGCCAAGGTCGGCGGCAGAGCGGAGCGTATCGCCCGCCAGAACCCCCAAACCGCCGGAGTAGGTGGGCATGCCTGGATTGATGGCGATCTCCATCGAGAAGTACGCCACCACCCCTTCACTGGGGAAGGCTTCATAGGAATACGGCTTGGACGATGTCGGTTGCATGTTTGTCGCGTCTCCGCGGCGCTTTCATCGAAGCGACGACCCGGGAATTGAAATAAGCAAAGCCGGCTGGGTTACAGGTGTCTTACCCAGTCTTTATCGAAGCAAACTCATTCGATTCTAACAAGGAACCGTTCTGAAAGTTGATTACCTGTTCGGGTCATTCATAATTACGGGTGTGCTGGGCGCAATTACCAAAATGGGTAAGTACCGTTAATCTTTTGTCCGGCGCAGGTTTTGCGCCAGCCGATTGTGTCCCATCAACAATCCGCTCTTTCTCACGGCTTGAAGACGTAAAGAAACTGTAAGCAAGCCTTATTGCACTCGGTGAGCGCCGGCAGAGGCTTGGCAAATATAAATCTGCGGGACGATTCCCACCTGGGCAGCGTAGCGGCCGGCCAGAGCTTCGACGAATTCCGCGGCCTCGCTCTGCTCGACCAGATTGATGGTGCAGCCGCCAAAGCCGCCGCCGGTCAGCCGCGCGCCAATCAGTCCCGGCAAATCCTGGGCCAGGGCTACCATGGCGTCGGCCTCCACGCAACTGGCTTCGAAATCCCTGCTATAGCTTGCGTGAGCCTCGGCCATCAATCGGCCCAGTTCGGCCAGGTCACCCTTTTCCAGCGCTTCGGCGGCGGCAACGGTCCGTAAATTCTCCGTGATCACGTGCCTGGCGCGCTTGAGCGAATTGGGCGACATCTCAGCGCCCCATTTCTTCAGGTCTTCGACCGTGGCGTCGCGGAGGAATCGCACGCCTGGGCGATGGCTGGCAATCACGGCGCAAGCTGCTTCCACCTCCTCGCGGCGGGAGGTGTATTCCCCCCCGGCCACGGAATGCTTGACCATGGTGTTGGCAATCACCAGCGTCACGTTTGCCGGAATCGGCGCCAATTTGAAACTTAAATCGCGGCAATCCAGCAGCAGGGCATGATCCTTGGCCCCGTTAACGGAGATGAATTGGTCCATGATGCCGCAATTGGCGCCCACAAACTCATTTTCCGCACGCTGGCAAAGGCGGGCGAGGACGGGGCCAGGATAGGTGGCTCCGATCAGTGAGAGGACCGCCAGCGCCGTTGCCACCTCGACTGAAGCCGAACTCGACAGCCCCGACCCCAACGGAATGTCGCCCGACAAGCTAAGGCTGAAGGCGGGAATTCGATGGCCTTCGCCGGCCAAAATTGCAAGCACGCCGAGAGGGTAGTCGGTCCAATGCTTGCCGGCCTCGGCGGGCAGGTCTCCCGCAGCAAACGTTTTCTCTTCTCCGTAGTTCTCCGAGTAGATTGCAATCTTGCCATCGGAACGCGGCGAGATCCCTGCCAGAGTGGCGAAGTTGATTGCCGCGGGCATCACGAAGCCTTCGGCGTAGTCGGTATGCTCGCCAATCAGGTTGACACGGCCAGGGGCTGAAAAAATCACCGGCTCGGCCTGAAAGCGCGCCATATGCTTGGATCGAAAACTTGCGGGATCATGCATGTCGGTCAATACCTGTTAAGAGTTCAATTTCAACAATCATCGGCCAGGAAAAAGACTCACCCGGCGCGAGCGTTCGCGACCATGGTCCGGTAACGGCCAGCGAGTCGACGGGCGCTGTCGATGGCTCGAGCGCGACGCACATTTGTTTCGGCCCCGGCCGCTCCGGCCAGCCGCCGGAGCAGATCCATAGTCCCAAATAGGGGGTTGCCGCCGGATCAAAGCCAACCCAGATCCGCGCGCCCATTCTGGGCCGCTCCAGCGCGCACCAATTCTCCGATGCGGATAACGGACCGGCGAACAGCTTGTCGCCAATGGCCGACGCTACCCGCTGCACCACACTTAGGTCGGTTCGCGCTCCGAAAGCCTGGGTAGCCACCGGCCAGCTCACCTGGTCGCCGCTCTTTCCCAGCCTGCCGC
The DNA here is from genome assembly GCA_964610185.1 of uncultured Occallatibacter sp. Classification (GTDB taxonomy): domain Bacteria; phylum Acidobacteriota; class Terriglobia; order Terriglobales; family Acidobacteriaceae; genus Telmatobacter. The sequence continues at coordinate 14,086 of CAZSVJ010000043.1, forward strand.
GGCCGGACCCTTCCAGGCGGAGCGTTTGGATGGAGCCTGGCAGCACAATGCGATCTTCGGGCCCGACGGCGAACAATGGATGCGCCGTCCACGACCACGGTGTAGGTTCGCTGCCGGTATTGGTGACTGTGTAGTTCAGTCTCAGTTGCCACCCCTTGCCGGCTTCCCGCAATGTGGCCGTTCGCTCCAGCGCAAGAGGCAAAGAAAAACACTCTCCACGAAACGTGGCAGAATTTGCAGCTGATTCGCCAGCGGCGTAATCGGCTCTAGCAACATGCTGCCAAGCCACCCGCCACAGGTCGCCATGATCGGGGATCGATGCCGGCCCCGCCGCTGTTTCGACCGTGCAAGGCGCTACCGAGGGCAGGCACTCGTCCCAGCCGCTGGCATCGCTTTCATCAAAGCCCATGCTCCGTGTGCGCGGGCCAACGGCGGCAAGCGGGGTCTGCAGCAGCTCGTAAGAGCCGACTCGAAGCGACGCAATCTTGCAGCCGAGCTTGGGCAGGATCGTCGCGGAACAATCTCCCGCTTGAATGAGAACGTTTTCTTCCTCGATCCCGCTCGCTTCCGGCATACAGCTCAATCTCCAGGCATGTCCTTGCAGGCTGCGCTTAACCGGTCCCAGATTCTGTCCAGCCACGCTTCATGCTCCGGCTTCATCAAGACCGAGCGCAGACAGGTTACGTTTTCTTCTAACGCCTTTGCCTTGCGGTCCGCCGGCAGAAACCATCCTATTGGCAATTCTACTAGGGCAAGATGCAAATCCATTGCGGCGCAGGTCACAAAGGCGCGCCGCGCCAGCGCAGAAGCCAGATCTCTATCCTCAGCCTTGAGCTTCCACACCACAATGTCGAGCTCGGGCGCGCCCGCGGCAGGCGTCTGAAAGCGATCGTCCTGACGCAATCGGCGGTTGAGTTCCAGCGCAGCGGCTCGTCCGCGAGCCAGACCCCGCGCAAACTCACCGCCCGGCGTCAATGGCAACGACTGCTGCGTGGCCCACAATGCGACTGCCGCTGCTCCGGCCCGCGAGCACTCCAGGCTGATCTCGCCGAGATGCAACTGTTTTGAGGTGAAATAGGTATACGGCGAATCGTGCTTGTAGAAGCGCCCCACGGCCGGGTCCCGAAACAAAACGCATCCGCATCCGTAGGGTTGCAACCCGTGCTTGTGCGGATCGATCACAATCGAGTCAGCCTCGCCGATGGCCGCGAAAGCCCTTCGCGCCGGCCCATCCAGCGCCTCCGGAATCAGCCGGAAATAGCCGCCATACGCCGCGTCCACATGCACCCTGAAACCATACCGCGCGCGCAGCGCTACCACTTCGTCCAGAGCGTCCACAGCACCCGTCGCCGTTGTGCCCAGTGTGACCACCACCGTGCCCACGTCGCCTTTGCGCAGTTCGGTATCGAGCGCCTCAAGGTCCATGCGACCGCGGCGGTCCGCCGGAATACTTGCAAAGTCCAGCTTGAGCACAGCGGAGATGCGCTTGTGGGTGAAGTGCGCCTGCTCCGACGCCACGATTCGCTGCCCCGGCGCCAACTGCCCGGCAACCCATAGCGCCTCCAGGTTGGCCAGCGTTCCACTTGAAGTCAGATGACCCAGGAATTCCGCCCAGCCGAACATTCCGGCGATCTCTGCGACCGCCTCAATCTCCATCTGCGAACTGGCCCGGCCGCCGTCCCGCGCATGGTTGTTCGGATTCACCGTCATCGCCAGCGCATACGCCGCCCGCGCCACTGGATGCGGCGGCTTGAGCATCTGCCCGGCGTAGAGTGGATGGAAATACGGGTAATTGTCGCCCAACCGGTGCGCCGTGGCCTCCAGAATCCTGCCAATCTTGTCAGTATCCACTGCCGTCTCAAAGGCCGGCAACGCCCCGAACTCCGCCTCAAGCAGTTCCGTAGCGCGGGCAAGCAAACCGGGGACAGGATCGTAAACCATTCCGCCTCAAACTGGATCAGAACCAAACATGCGATTATAAACCCAAATCGATCAACAGGTTCCGGAGGGGGAAATCAAGGAGCGGAACCAAAACTGAGAATTCATGCCACTAATTTGCAGCGGAATGGTACACTATCGTCAGCGTTAGAAGCGAACCGGGCGTCAGCAGCACTCGCCCAACCAAGCAAGATTCTGCCAGTGGCCGCTCCGATTCATCAAGCGCAATTCAATTCAGGAAACACGAGCAAAATGGAACAAGGTACTGTGAAGTGGTTTAATGACGCGAAAGGCTTCGGCTTTATCTCGCGCCAGAACGGAGAAGATGTCTTCGTGCACTACTCTGCAATCAACTCAAGCGGTTTCAAGAGTTTGCAGGAAGGTCAAGCCGTGCAATTCAACGTGGTAAAGGGGCCCAAAGGCTGGCAAGCTGCCGACGTGCAGCCGCTCTAGCTTCCAGGCCGGATTCCGGCAGAATCTAGCAACACAAACGAGGGCGGGTAGCCATCCACGCCCTCGCTTGGTCCTGCTTGCTTTTTTCTGCCCAAACTCTTGCCAATTGATAGGGGAGCACCGCCCGCGCTCGACGGGACGCCAGTCCTGCTTCTATCCTCAATGTGTTGGCCGTCTCGTCAATACGCGGCCCCATTGGACGCCAATCCGCCATGAGCTCGCAGACAATTGCCGTACACCTGCCCGACGGGGCCATTCGCGAAGTGCCTTCCGGCACGACTCCGCTCGACATTGCCAATGCCATCTCGCCCCGGCTCGCCGCAGTCTCAGTCGTCGCGCGCCTGACTCCTCTAAACCCTCTGTCTGGCGCCGTCAAAGGAAGTGTTGACTCCGACGGCCAGTCGGCTGAAGCCTCGATGTACGGCGCTGAAGACTCAGCCGCCCCGCGCCTGGTGGACCTGGCGACGCCGCTCACTGCGGACACGCGTCTGGAGCTGATTACCGAGAAAGACCCTGAAGCGCTGAAAGTGGTGCGCCACTCGGCCGCGCATGTGCTGGCAACGGCGGTCCTTGAGCTTTTCCCTGAGACCAAGCTCGGCCACGGTCCAGCTACAGACGCCGGATTCTTTTACGACTTTTATCGCGAAACGCCGTTCACGCCCGAGGACCTTGCTCTCATCCAAGCAAGAATGGCTGAGGTCGTTGCGCGCGATGAAAAGTTCGTCCACGAATATGAGCCTCGCGAGCAGGCGCTGGCGGAGTTCGACCGCGACGGCGACTTCATGAAGACCCACTTCGTGACCAAGTTTACCGAGCCCGGCTCGCAGGTCAGCTTCTATCGCAACGGCAAATTCGTCGACTTCTGCCGCGGCCCTCATGTGCCCTCGACGGGCCGCGTCAAGGCATTCAAAGTTCTCTCGCTCGCTGGCGCATATTGGCTCGGCGACGAAAAGAATCCGCAGTTGCAGCGCGTGTACGGAACTGCATTCTTCTCCCAGAAAGAACTCGACGCCCACTTCGCCCGGCTTGAAGAGGCGGCCAAGCGCGATCATCGCTTGCTGGGCAAGCAACTCGACCTCTTCAGCATTCAAGAAATCGCC
>CAZSVJ010000044.1:0-17553 GCA_964610185.1 uncultured Occallatibacter sp.
TCAAAACGTCGGGCACATAATCTTCCACCGTCGGCAGATGCTGCGAGCTGGCATATGCCATCATGCGCTCCTTGGTAGGCGTGCCTCCCGACAGAATTTTGTAAATGGGCCGGTTGACTGCTTTGCCGAGAATGTCCCACATGCAAACATCGGCCGCGGCGGTGTAGTAATTTGGCCACGAGCCGCCGCCGCGCGTAAACACTCCCGATCCCGCTGCCGCGCCGTTATATGCCGGTCCATTTCCCGTGCGGGCGCCTCCACCAAATCCGCCGGGCCGCCGCGCAACCGGCCCATCGAATCCGGCGCGACCTTTCATGCCGGTGGTCGAGGTCAGCGTGGGCAGAAGGTCGATGACGCTCTTGCCGACCAGCACCGGCTTGGCCCAATCGAGCCATCCGACGGTTATATCGCGATCGCCAATGGTGTAGTTGCCTTCGATGCCGCTATTAGTGACGATTGAGATCAGCTCGCCAGTCTCCGAGCTATTCAACTTGTGCAGCTTGCTAATGTCAGTAACATAGACTTTCACTTCCTTGATGGTCAGGTCGGGAAGGTCGCCCGGTTTCACGCCCACCGATTGAGCGGCGGCTGAAATGGGATTGGCGAGAGTAGCGAAGCCGGCTGCCGCGAATCCGGTTGAGCCAGCTAGAAAGTTGCGTCGCGATGTTGTCGGATTCATGTCGATCTCCTGGATGTTATTTGGGCAGAGCAAACGAGAGTATGTTCGATCCCGAAGCGATGGCGATGTATTGCCTGCCACCGATTGCGTAAGTCATGGGTGAGGCGCGAATGGCATGGTTGGTCTCGAAGTGCCAAAGATACTTTCCATGGCTTGCGTCAACCGCGGCAAACCCTCCGCTGCTTTCGCCAAAAAACACAAGCCCGCCGGATGTAGTTAGAACACCTGAGTAATTCGACTGTAGCGGTCCCGGCAAAACAATTTGCCAAGCCGCCCTGCCGGTTTCAATGTCGAAAGCGCGAAGGATCTTTTGCGCTGGATCGGCGGGGTCGCTGTACCTGCGATAGCCCGCGTCTTCCGCTTTGATGTAGGTGGTGCAATCTTCCACCGTCATCACGTAATACAACTTCGTGGCGGGATTGTAGGCCGTTGAATACCAGTTGGTGGCGCCGCGCACCGCGGGACAGGTCACCGTCCCCTGCAAGCTGGTTTCATTCGCCGGAAGCAGTTGCGGAGTCCAGGTATGCGCGTCGATTCCGCTGGCCCAGGTCAGCTTCCGCACCATCTTCGCCGCCATTAAGGGCTTGCCCGTGACGCGGTCGAGAACGTACAGAAAGCCATTGCGGTTGGCGTGCAAAAGCAGCTTGCGATCATGGCCATTCCACTTCGCGTTTACCAGCGTGATAGGCTCGTTCGCGTCCCAGTCGTGAAGATCGTGCGGAGTGAACTGGTAATACCAAAGCATTCTCCCGGTACTTATGTCGATGGCCAGATCGCTGTTGGTGTAAAGATTGGAGCCGGTCCGTTCATCGCCGTCCGTGTCGGGATGCGGATTGCCGGCAGCCCAGTACAAAGTATTCGATTCGGTGTCCGCGCTGCCGGTTAGCCATGTGGCGCCGCCGCCGAGACCGAGAGCCGTCCCCTTCCATGTCTCGGCCGCGGGCCCAGCGTCTCCGGGATTCGGAATCGTGTACAACTTCCACGCGAGCTCTCCCGTTGCCGCCTTGTAGGCTGCGACATATCCGCGAATCCCATTATCCCCGCCGCTCACGCCTGTGATCACCAGGCCGCCCACTACAAGCGGCGCTGAAGTTCCGCCGTACCGGCCCTTTGCGCCCTCCGGTGTATCCACATCCCAAAGCAGAGCGCCGGTCAGCCGGTGTAATGCTATCAAGTGCGCATCGTCGGTGAGATAGAAGATGCGGTCTCCCAGCACGGCCACGCCGCGATTCACGCCGATCGCGGCATCGCTGGCGATTGTACTTGCAGCGCTCTTGGGCCGTTCGTAACGCCAAATCTCGCGCCCGGTTTTCCCGCTCAGCGCATAGACCTGATTATTGCCGGTCACATACATCGTTCCATCCACAACCACCGGAGTCGTCTCCAGGCCGTTGAAGGGAATTGAGTAGGTCCATTGCATTTGCAGCTTCGCAACATTGCTGAGATTTACCTGGTCAAGGCGGCTGAAACGATTGCCGTCGAGCGTGCCGTTGTAAGTCGGCCAATCTCCTCTCTTCGGATGAGCAATCGCCTCGATCTCCGCCTGGGTAGGCGGCGGCTGCGGCTCGGAGAGCGGCCCAACACCCACACCATGCAAACCGCTCAGGAACGCAACCAGGTTTCGCAGTTCGTCGTCCGTCCCCTTGTAGACAGGCATCGCTGAGTGTTTGTCCGGGGCGAGCGCTTTATATTCGCTGTCAAGCAGCAGGTCCAACTTGCCGTTGCCGGTTTGCAGAACCAGATCGTGGCTGCCCTGGGCGCGGGCGAACCCATGCAAAATTCTTCCATCGTTCAGTGTTTCGGAAACCGCGCCCCAGCCTTCGGCAATCTTTGCATCCGGGTCAGTCAGCGACTGCTTCAAATCCTCCAGTCTCAGTCGCCGTCCAACATCGGAAAGGTCCGGTCCATTGGGAGTTCCTCGGCCTCGAGCCATGTGGCATGCGGAACACTGACCGCTGCCGAAGAAGATGCGCTCTCCCGCCTTCGGATCGCCCGCAACCGCGGTCGCCGATTCGGCCGGGTTGAGCGATCGCATAAAACGAGTCAGCGAATCAATATCGTCGGCCGGCAATTGAAAGCCCGGCATCTTAGCCTTGCCTTTGCGAATGATGTCTGCGATGGCGGTGTCCGGCATAACTCGCAGCTCCGCCGAATTCACCAGGGATGGCGCCCGGTCCGTTCCCCGCGCATCCGCGCCATGGCACAGAGCGCAGAGTCTCGAAAACTGTTGCGGCGGCTGCAATGGCGGTTGATGCGCTTCTTGCGGCCAGGCCCGCAGAGCCCCAATCCCAAATGCAAATGCCGCCGCCAGCACCTGCGCAGTTGATGGGCTCGCATTACGGAGAGATCGAATCATTTGCGGCGCCTCAGCCGGATAGCCGTGTAATCGGAAAAGCTGCTTACTGATATTTGTGGCGCTGAGCGGGAACCGAAGCCCATCGCTTCCAAAAAACACTTATTATGCAGTCTTGTCTTGGCGCGTTTTATTTAGCCGCGCAGGTAGGGCTTCAGATAAGTGTTGAGCGCTTCGCGAACAGCCTTCTTGTCGCTCTCTGTCAGCGGGGATGGCTTGTTGGCTGAGCTTCCCATTCCAGGCATGGGCCGCGACTTGGTGTTCTCCTTGAAGATTCCCCGCGCCACCATCAGATATTGATCCGCATGAGCAATGGAATCAAATGCCAGAATGCGGCCGAACATATCGAAGGCCTCCCTCGGCTTCCCAGCCTCGAAAAGCTCGAATGCCTGCTGATACACATCCGCGAGCGCGACCACGGGACAATATCCCGCGAAGCCGAGTTGCATTTCATCGATCATCAGCCGAACTCCCTTGCCGGCAAATACTCCTAGCTTGTCTCCGGTCTTTTGCCTGATCTCAGTCACTCGCGCCAGAGGATCGCCGGCCTCATCTTTCACCACGCGCATGGTGGGGATTGAATGGAACATCTCGACGACCAAATCCACCGGCATATCGCCGATCGTCTGCACGAACAAAGGAAGGTCCGTGGCATTTCCGATCGCCTTGTAATAATTCAGCAGCGTTGCATTGTCGCCCTCGGGCGGCAGCGAGCAAATGGCGTCGGCGCCGTGTTGGGCTGCGTGTTTGGCGAATGCGACCGCACCGGGAAGATCGTTGTTTTGGGTCTGCACCCCAATGACCAGCGCGGTCCTTCCGCCTTTTCCCGCGGCCAGGATCGCCTCCGCTCCGGTGAAGCGCTCGCTCGCGGTCATGGTCGACCAGCCGCTGGCAATTTGCGGCCAGATGAAGCCAGGAACCGACGCGCGATTGCAGAACTTCACCTCCGCGGTCAAGCACTCGAGGTCCAGCTTATCGTCTTGCGTGAAGGGAGTCTGTCCGATGGGAAAAAGCCCGCGAAGTGGCTTGGACCTTGGGTTTGCGCCCTGCGCCGCAAAGCCAACGCGCGACAAAGCAATTCCGGCTGCGACAGAGCCGGCCGCCTTCAAAACCGCTCGACGATTCACTTCGCTGGCCATGAGTTCCTCCCTGGTTAAGTTTCGCTATTGATATACAGGGCGCAAGTGGCTCTGTCAAGGCATTCAGTTTCCGCAAATTGACAGCTCAGTTGGCGATTCCTATAATCCGCTCTCAATGCGGATATCGCTGGCGCTGCGTTGCCTGTGCTAAAGCCGCGCTTCGCGCTCACCGCGCGCTGCTACCAGGCCCAAGACGCTTGAAGGTGTGCAGCGGTCCGATGCCGCAACACGCCCATCGAAATACAATCAACAGTGTTCCCGGTGCGGAACCTAAAGGAGACTGCTTTGTCGCGTCCAATTGCAATCATGCAGAGGGGCCTTTTTGTTGCAGCGATCCTCGCCGCTGCTGGCCTTATCGTTGCCCGCGCCCAAACTGCTCCACGACCGCAGACTGCGCGAATCAAGATCGCAACCGGCAGCGGAGTTCTCGCCTTGCCGCGGGTGAGAGGCCCGATGTTCGACATCGCGTCGTTTGGCGCAGTGCCCAGCGGACCTGCCCTCAAAAATCAGCAGGCGATCAACGCCGCAATCGACGCGGCCGCAAAGGCCGGCGGCGGGACTGTCGTCATTCCCGCCGGAATCTTCAAGAGCTATTCGATTCGCCTGAAGAGCAACGTCGGCATTCACTTTGCGTCCAGCGATTCCATTCTTAGAGCGGCCGTTCCCGGTACTGGCGCGCAGCAGGACGGGGGTTTCTACGATGCACCGGAGCCAAACCCGTTTGTCGGCCTCCAGGATCAGGGTCACTCTCATTGGGCCAACAGTCTCATCTACGGCATCGGCGTCGAGAATGTCACGATCTCGGGCCCCGGCCTGATTGACGGCAGTTACATTGACTCAGCCGGATCGACGGTCAACGTGCTCACGGGATTCGATCCGCGCGAGGTCAACTTAAGAACAGCGTCAGGAAGTCCCGGCGGCGCAAACAAGGCCATTGCGTTGCGAGATGCAAAGAACATTGTCTTTCGCGATTTTCATCTGAAGAATGGCGGCCACTTCGCCATTCTCGGCACCGCCGTAAATCGCTGGACAATCGACGGAATCGTCGTTGATACCAATCGCGATGCCATCGATATCGATAGTTGCCAAAACGTCACAGTGCGGAACTCGGTCTTCAACTCGCTTACCGACGATGCCATCGTCCTGAAGGGCACCTTCGCAACCGGGCGCTACATTACTTCAAGGAACATTCTCATCGAGCGCGACAAGGTCAGCGGATACGATGCGGGCTCGGTTCTCGACAAGGTGTATTCAACTCATAAGCTCATTGCGACTGATCGCGACGGCCCCACCGGGCGCGTCAAATTCGGCACTGAAGGAACCAGCGGTCTCGACACGGTCACCATCCGCAATGTCGTCTTCGAGCGCTCCCGCGGCTTCGCTCTTGAATCCGTTGACGGGGCCGAGCTGAAGAACATTCTCTTCACCGACGTTCGGATGAAAAACATCAGCAGCTCGCCCATTTTCATTGTCCTCGGAGACAGAGGCCGTGCTCCGGTCACTGGCAGCAGCACAGACCAGAACGTAATGGCCGCGAACAATGTGCGCCTGGACGACACCGGTTGGATTCTGCCCAACTTGCCCGACGGCTACGGCAGCTATCCGCCGGCGCGTTACATTCCGTCTTACGACAGATCGACGCCAATCTCGATTGCAGGAGGGACCGCCGGCGCAATGGCGTATGGAGGAGATTCCTCCGGCCCGGTTGCGAATCGATATGCGCCTCGCCCCATCACCATCGTCAATCCAGCCGCGCCAACGCGGTTGAATCCCAATTCCGTCAAGCCGGACGACCCGCGCTTTGCGAACGCGGTTGGCGTTGGATTTGCAAAAGTTCATAACATCGTGATCCGGAACGTTGTGGTCGAGGATGCGGATCCCCGCTATCCGATTCTGTTGAGCGGCCTGGTCGACCATCCAATAGAGAACGTCAGCATCAGCAACGTTCAAGTTGAATTCCGCGGCGGCCTCAAGATGGAAGATGCGGTCGAGCAAAGGCAGTTGAATCGGGATTGGCAGTACACAACCTATCAGGGATCGCCCGCGACTCAGCCGCTGCCTTGGCTGGTGAACACCTTCTTCAGCAAGAACGAGTCTCTTTTGCCGAGAGTGAGTTGGGATGCTGCCGGAAACGAAGGAAATGGATCGTGGAAAGACGATCCCTATAATGTTCCAGAGATGACGCGCGAATACCCCGAGCCCAGCATGCTCGGAATTCTGCCCGCGTATGGAATCTACGCAAGGCACGTCAAGGGACTTACCATGGCTGGCGTCACCTTGAAGTACCAACTAACCGACCAACGGCCCGCTATTGTATTGGATGACGTGGCGGACTCGCGATTCTCAGGCCTCGCTGTGAAGACAGCGTCTAAGGTTCCGGCCGTTGTGGAAGTTACAAACACAAAGAAGCGGGAACCGGACCAGGAATACGTCAAAGATACTCCGTATAAGTCAACCACGGTAAGTAACATCTTTATATCTCCAACGCTGCGCGTCGAGAAAGTGACTGTGAATCGGCCGTCTCCCGGCACCCCGCCGGATTCTCTATACGCTTACCCGACTGCGCCATCTACTAAGTACCCTTACGCTTTTGCTGTAGCGGACGATAAGTATCCGCTGCCATTGACGGTCTATCGGCCGAGCTTTGAACCTATCGGAGACAAGAGTGCTTCTGCAGGCACTAAGCTCCAGTTTTCAATTGTCGCTGTTACGCCGGCTCCAGCGGCGACGCTCAGCTACTCGGCAACTGAATTGCCGGCCGGCGCAAGCTTTGATGCGGCGACGCGTACATTCACATGGGAACCAGGCCCGCATCAGATAGGAACCCATGTGGTTAAGTTTGTGGCAGACGACGGCGTCCTACCCGAGATCGCTTCAGTGACCATCACGGTTCTGCCCCCGGCGAAACATTGAAGCTTCAGCGGAAGGGCAGCCGCGCCGCATCGGGCCGCGTCTTCGGTTCCAATGCAACTATTTTGGCAGCAGCGATAGAACGCCTTTGCTGGGATTGGGAATGACGTGAGCGGCCACGAGTCTTCCGAGACCTTCCACCTTGGCCTTTCCCGCCTCCACTGCCGCGCGAACGCTGGCAACGTCCCCTTTGATGACAACCGTGATATAACCGCCGCCGAGCTTTTCCCGCGCCAGAACCTCCACGAGCGCGGTCTTGAGCGCGGTATCGATGGCCTCAAATACGGCGGTAAAGCCCTGGGTTTCGATTAGGCCTACGGCAAAGTTGGCTTGGTCGCTCATAAGTTTCTCCGGTCTTTGGACTGACGCCTGTTCGATGAGTGGGTTGAAATCCGGGTCTGCTTCATAGGCAGCGTGCGAATCTTCCGCCGGCTTCTCGATCACATGGACCATGGCCGGTGTCTGGAGAGCCGCTGCGGTTTCTTCGGCGGCCCGCGCGGCGGCCTCAATATCGGCGATGGCCCCGAGTAACTTGATGCACACGCCGGGAGCGTCGTTCAATTCGGTCTGGAGCACGCGCACGTTGGCGCGCTTCTCCATCGCGTCCAGAACAACCATGGCCGGCGACCAACCGCCAATTTCGATCAGGGCAAGCGCATCGATCAGATCGCACCCCTCTTCTTGAGTTCATTCAGGACCTTCATCGTCAGTTGCTTGACCATTTCCGGGCCGGAATCGTCCGCCTTCACAGTGCAGCCGTATGCCGGCCTCTCCACCAATTCGAAGTCCGCGAGAAGGCATTGCAGAGTGGAACCGAGGAGAGCATGATCGGCTCGCTGGGCGTTGGTTTGGGGCTGCCGTCCCTGGCCGAAATGGAATCCGCGCAACTCAGCGGCTGCCCGGAACCCATCCGGAAACTCCCATGGGCTGAGCATTGCGTCGAACAGCTCCAGTATCCTGAACTGCCACTGCATGGCCGCGGCGTGGTTTCCTGAGCGAAACAGATCGTACATGCGGCGGGTGATCTCCGGCACCACGTTGCTCGATGCGTGAGTGCCGCCATCGCAGCCGATCGTCAGCATGGGAACCAGCACAGCTTCCCATCCCGTGAGGAAGCTGAAGTCCGGGCGATGCGGGCGCACCGCCGCAATCATCCGCATCATAAAACCAAGATCGCCGGAAGAATCCTTGATGCCGATCACCCTGGGAAATTCGCAGGCCAGGCGCTGGATCGTCGGCACGTCGATAGGGCTGGCGAACATGGGAATGTTATACAGAGTGATGTCGATCGGCGAGTTGCGCGCGATCTCGGCAAAGTACGCGTACACCGATTCGGGAGTCAGCTTATAGTAAAACGGCGCGACGATGGCTACCGCCCGCGCGCCCATTTCCGAGTAGGCTTCGCAGGCGGCAAGCGTCTCCTTCACATTTGCCTCTGCCGCGCCGGCAAGAATCGGAACCCGGCCACCGCAGGCATCCGCTACCACCTGGACAATCCGGCGCCGCTCGGCCGCCGTGAAACGCGTGAACTCTCCCGTCGAACCATTGGGGTACAGGCCGTGCACACCGCGCTCAATCAACCAGGAAACGAAGCGGTGAAACTCCGCTTCGTTCACCCGGTCGCGCTCGTCCAGAGGCACCAGAAGCGGCGTGAAAATTCCTTCCAGTTTGTTTGCTACACCGACATCCATCGAACCTACCAGGCTTTCCGTCTGTGAGGCGAGAGAACATGAACCACAGAATCGCTCGTTCCAAAGCAATCACGAGTTTAATGTATCAGCAATTCTTCGCGGCGCGATTCCTCACAGCGGGCCTGGACCGGGATTACGCGTACTGGCAGGAGGAGCTGCCGCGGGTGCCGAGCCTGGAGTTTCCGCAGGCGCCGCGCCGCTGCTTCCTCGACTCATCCCGCGCCCACCGCCATTGCTAAACAGAGCGCCCAGGTTGAGCGCGGCCTCGGAGTCGGGATGAGCTGGATCGAAGTCTTTGAAATCTTCCACGATGAAGTTGGCAAGATCGAGCTTGTTTTGCCTGATGCCCGTCGCGATGCACTTGGCGAATTCATAGCCGCCGTAAGCGGTCGAGTGAGTTCCGTCGGCCAGAATCTTCGCGGCGTCGGCGCCTGCGCTTTCATAAAAGGCAATGCTCATGTTATATAGGTCGATAAGTGGCACGTGTTCCTCCTCGGCCACTTCGCGCATAGCTTGCGGATAACCGCCGTGGCCGTGGGTGGGCGCGCCCGTGCCGCGAACTCCGCGATCCATCGCCGTTACCAGCACCGGCGTCGCGCCACGCAAGCGGGCCTCGGCGATATAGACCTTCAAATAAGCCTTGTAAGTGGTCTCCGGCTCCACATAGGTCTGCGGCCATTGCTCCTTCGAGTCGTTGTGCGCGAACTGCATCAGGAGATAGTCCCCTTTTTTCATCTGGCTAAGCATCTTGTCCAGACGCAGGGCATTGGCAAAGGACTTGAGCGTCTCGCCGGACTGCGCATGGTTCGATACGGCGACGCCCGGCTTGAAAAAGCGCGGAAGTAGCTGCCCCCAGCTCACATCTCCCCCGCCATCACGGTCGGTGACCGTCGAATCGCCCGCGATATAAACGGTTGGGGCAGCGGGCGCCGAGGTAACTTCGATGGAGCGCAACGCGGCGCGCGGGCTAACGATTTCAATAGTTAGCTTGTTATCCCAATCGCGCGAGTTAGAGGCGTCAAACCGATCCAGGCTCACTTCTTCACGCCCAGGTGCGTTCAATGGCAATTTGGGCAGGTGTGGGGTGCGAACATTCGTGGTAAATGTTCGCTCCACGACTTGGCCGGCGGGAACCTCGACGCGCTCAAGCATCAGGCGGCCCGACTCTGCCTTGACCGTCGTTGTCGTTGCCACGCGAGAGTCGCCGATTGCGATCGTCACGTTGTAGTTTCCCTCCGGCACCCTGGCGGAAAAAAGGAAGGGTTTGTCGCTCGTCGTGGTGTTGCCGCCATCGCCCGTCGCGACCTGCGCCCCAGGTTCGAAACCGAATCCGGCATCTTCAGCGTAGACCGCGGCTGGCGCCACGCGTGAATATCCGGCCTTAGGGAGGCCGGCGCCAAAGTCAAATTTCAAGTCGATCGGCGCTGTAGGCTGCGGTGCGGATTGAGCCGAAACTGCTGCTGGCGAAACAGCGAATACCAAGGCCGCGAAACTTAGCAGAACGAGACAATGTGAGGTTCGCATAGAGTCGATTTGTCCTCCCCATAGAGCGCAAGCAGTACTTGATTTTTCAGCTGCGAGCGGGCCGATCTGGGCTCCGACAGTGTACATCGTCACGGCGGCTTCCGGCAGGTACGATTTCGCCTCGAAAGCAGGGCCGCCGGAGCGCGTCCAGACTCAATGAAAAAGCGATTTACCGGCTCACGCGGTTCAGTAGCGTATGGGGAAGAAGGACTTAACTAAATTTTTTGGTTGACAAGATAAGTTATTTATCGATAACTTTCAGGACGCGATAAATTTCTCTTTTGAATCGCCTTCAAAGGGGAAACAAAATCGTCATCGGAGGCTGCTTCAAATCCAACTCACCCGAATTCCACACTTCACCAGAAGGGAAGGGATTATGTCGGTTCATCGTTTCGCGGGTCATCGTTATCTTCCGCACCTGGCTGGGGCGTTCGCACTTCTCGTTGTCTCCCTAGTAGGCGTGACGTCGCTTCATGCGCAACTTTCCACCACGGCAGCGGTCACGGGAACCGTAACGGACTCGACCGGCGCAGTCGTGTCGGGCGCAACCGTGAAACTTACCGATGATGCGACCAAGGTCTCAACCGACACAAAAACCAACGGTTCCGGCGTTTATATCGTGCCCGACCTGGTCGTAGACACATACACGGTGACCATCACCAAGGCAGGATTCAAGACTTACACCGTCGCCGGCGTCGAGCTGCACCCAACGGAAACGGCCACGGTGAACGGATCGCTCACGGTAGGCGCCGAGACGCAAAATGTCACCGTCGCGGCAGTCTCCTCCGACGTGGAGACCACCACCCCCGAAGTTTCAGCGGATGTGAGCAGCGAAGAGATCAGCACGCTGCCCATGAACGGGCGCAACTACCAGGCATTGGCAGTGATGATGCCGGGCGTAACCAGCAGCTCTCAAGGCTCGTCGCTGGGCACCGGTGGCCGCTCCACCAGCAGCGTGCTCTCCATCAACGGCCTGGACGTGTCCCGCAGCTTCTATGTGCTGGACGGCGTGTGGAACGAGAACACCGGCAACATGACTGCGACTTCGATTGTTCCCAACCCCGATTCCCTTGAAGAAGTGCGCGTGCTCCAGAACAACTTCTCCGCGCAGTATTCGCTGCTGGGCTCGTCGGTCATTGTAGCGCAAACCAAGAGCGGCACGGCCAACTGGCACGGAGCCGGGTGGGAGTTCTGGCGCAACACCGACCTGAACTCAAAGCCCTATTTCTCGCCCACGCCCGCGCCCTATCATCAGAACATCTTCGGCTATAACGTGGGCGGCCCGGTCTACATTCCCCATCACTACAATGCCGACAAGAAGAAGACCTTCTTCTTTTGGGACGAGCAGTGGGTGATTCTGCACGTGCCCAACCAAGTGACCAGCACCATACCCACGGCGCTTCAGGATGCGGGCTGCTTCATTTCGCCGATCAAGGATCCGGCGACCGCCGGCAACCCACTCTTCCCGAAGTCCACGGGTGCCGGCTCATGCCCCGCGGGCTATTACCAGATCCCGAGCGGGAGAATCAACACTAGCTCAGCGGCGTACCTGGCAGCCCTCTATCCGACGCCCGAATACACCTTGGCCGGCAGCACCACAAACTACATCAATAACAAAGCGCAGATCACCGATCAGCGCGACGACGAGATCAAGATCGATCACAACTTCAACTCCAAATATCACGCCATGGGCGAGTACCTGGACGAGTACCAGTCGTTTGCGCAGAACACCGAGAGCCCGGGCACAACTCCGATCAGCACGGAGACGGACTTCACGCACAACAAGCTGGCGCAGGTCTCGCTGAACCAGATCCTCTCGCAAAACATGATCAACACCACCAGCGTGGCCATGAACATCTACCTTCTGAACCTGACCCTTGTCGGCACCGATTACATCAACCAGGTGCCGGGCTTCAATGAATCCCTCTACTATCCCAACGGGCTCTATGCCAATCGCACTCCAGTAGTCTCGTTCACCGGCGGGATGGCGGGCGAGGGCATCCAAGCGGCGCGGCCCATCCCCCATGCGTCCGATCTGGACGATACGGTCACCGACAATTGGAGCTGGCTGAAAGGCAAGAACTACTTCACGGCCGGCATCACCTTCGTCTGGAACACCAAGCGTCAGGTTTCGGGCCAGCAGACCAACGGGTCTTTCGCCTTTACCGGCGTCAACAGCGCGGCCACCGCGGCACAAAAGACAGCAACGGGCGGCTGCTCGGGGACGCTTTCCACCGGGGTAGCCGCTTCAGGCCAATGCAGCCAGGATGACTCGCTGGCCGATATGCTTCTTGGCTATATCGGCACGTTCAGCCAAGTCAGCGACGCGCCTCACGGCGATATGCACGCCTTCTCGTGGACGCCGTACGCCGAAGACCAGTTCAAGTTCAATAAGAACCTGACCTTGACCCTGGGCGTGCGCATGTACCACTTGCCCCTGCCCTACGGCGTGCCCAACTCGGAGACCAATTGGGACGCGGGAGTCACGCCGGGGAACATTTACAACAACCCGGCCTATGTAGCGGCGAATGCGCCCACCGTGAACGAGTTCAGCGGCGCCACGAACCTGAAGTACCCGGCCATCGACAGCAATGGCCTGCTCTTCAACAACGGGCTGTCAACTGGGCTCCCGGTCAACTTCTCCAACGCACACACCTGGTACTTCGCGCCGGATGCCGGCTTCGCCTGGGATGTCTTCGGCAACGGCAAAACCAGCCTGCGCGGCGGCTACGGGATCAGCTACACCCGCATCTTTACCAACCAGGATTGTTCCTTCAATTGCATAGCCAACCCTCCCGTGTTCAGCAACCAGAACCTCTCCAACCTCACACTCCCTTCAACCACGGGCTGGAATGTGCTGGGAGCGGGCGGCGCCGCGAACACGGAGAGCGTGATATCGGTGACCGGGGCCGACTACCAGATCGGAGCCTCGCCGGCGGCCAGCTACTCGCTGGGACTGCAACATCAATTCCCATCCAACATTATCGCCTCGGTGGCGGGAGCCGGAAGCCGCCTCCAGCATCTGACGAGCTCATGGAATTGGAATCAGCCGCCCTACTACGTCAACCCGGCGACTCAAGTCGCCTACGACTACAATCCGCTGATCGCAATCAACCCCGCGGACAGCAACAAGGGCGACAACTCGGGTTACTATGCGCCTTATAAGGGTTTCAACACCATTACTGTCTACTCCACCCGGCTGTGGCAGGAGTGGAACGGCCTGGAGGCGCAGCTCAAGCGCCAGATGACCCGGTCGGTTTACGTCGCCGCGGCTTACACCTGGTCGCACGACACCTCGAACTCCGAGGTCGACCCGTACAACCTCAACCGCTTCCACGGCAACAATGGCCTGAACTACCCCCACTCGCTGAACATCACAGTGCTCTATGAACTGCCGTTCTTTCAGCACAGCGGCAATGAATTTGAAAAACTGGCCCTGGGCGGATGGCGCTTGAACGACATCTCGACCTTCCGCAGCGGAGGCTCGATCACGCCAGGTATCACCCTGACCAACGCTGGACTCACCGCGCGGCCGTTCGTAGTGCCGGGCGTTTCGACCAATGGGCCGAAGACCTGGAAGACCGGCTCAACTCAGCAGTGGTTCAACGAGGCTGCCTATGTAAATCCGACTGCTTCAACAAACGGAGTGTCTAACGCGACTCTCTATTATGGCTACTACGGCAACGCGCAGAACGGCACCATTCGCGGGCCGGGCCAGGAGATTTGGAATCTAAGCCTCTTCAAGGAGTTCCGCATAAGGGAGACGAGCTTGGTTGAGTTCCGCGCCGAGGCCTTCAATCTGCTCAACCACACCAACCCCCAAAACCCGAATGTCTCCGTAGCCAACGCGAACGAGGACAAGATAACCGGTGCGTACGATCCACGCATCATGGAGCTCGCCCTGCGCTTCAAGTTCTGACGCAGGAATGAAACCTGAATGGCGCCACCCGCTATGACAGGTGGCGTCATTCTATTTGCAACGTCTGCATGTCCTCGACCACGTTTCCCAGCCTCCAAATCCGAACAACAATCGTAGATAGCCCGCACCTTAGTACTACAGTTGTAGATCGAAAGTTCCGGAGGGAGCAGGGGGTTTCAACCACTGAAAAAAACCGAGTAACGCGGCCTTTGGGCCTGGCCCGCTCTACCTTTTTCTACAGCAAGGCGTAAATACAACTCGAGTACTCAGCATCGACAAGTTTCTCAAAGCGAAGGGGTTCGCCGGGTCTGGCGTCCTGGCTTTCAAGATCGCAAGGAAGCCATCAAAATAGTGCGCCATATTTTGGGGCGGAGAAGGTGAGTCGATTCATCGCACGTGGACATTCACCGTGCAAGGGCGAACTTCCGTCGCATTACAAGCTGTTTCCTCCAAACCCCGAATTTTGCCTTGACAACCGAGTTGGCGCAGATGTAGGGTTTTGTTCGATCTTCAAACCACTACGATGTGCAATCAAGAATCGATTCAACTTTGGAGGCTTCACACTATGCTACGCAAATTCATCAGGCCCATTCTCGGGTCCGTAATCGCTTTGTGTACGCTTGCATTCTCGCAGGCGCTGTTGGGACAGGCAGTTAACGGAACTCTGCTGGGAACTGTTTCCGACCCCTCGGGCGCAGTCGTCCCCAATGCCACGGTCACGATCATCCTCACAGGCCAGAGTGTTCAACACACAACGGTCACCAACGGGAGCGGCGACTTTACCGTACCTGACCTTCCTTCCGGGACATATTCCGTCACGGTGCTCGCTAAAGGCTTCAAGAAAGAAACCCGCGACAATATCGCTGTCCTTACAAACATCACGACGCGCGTCGATGTAACCCTGGTCACCGGCAGCGCAACGGAGACGATCGAAGTGACAACGGCTCCTCCCGCGCTGCAAACGGATCGCGCCGACATCTCGAGCACCATCGAGCAGAGCACAATCGGCACTCTTCCCCTCAGCAGCGGCAACAGCTTTCAGTCTCTGCTGAACACCGTGCCGGGCATGGCGCCTATCGTCTTCAACAACTCGCAGTTCTACAACGCCAACAACGATCTTTCCACGAACTCGAACGGCCAGTCCTCCTACGTGAATCTGTACCAGATTGAGGGTGTCGACGACGACCAGCGTACTGGCATCCACATCATTCTCGTTCCGCCCGCGTCCGCGATCCAGAACGTGGACATCACCACGAATAACTTCGAGGCGGAGTTCGGACGCGCGGTGGGAACGGTCGTGAACGTGACGCTCAAGTCAGGGACAAACAACTTCCACGGATCGGTCTTCCAGAACATGGAAAACAACGGCGTCAACGCCCGCAACTACTTCGCCGCCGGACCCAATGGACGCCTGGTCTACAACTACACGGGCGGTTCGCTGGGCGGACCAATTCTAAAGAATAAGCTGTTCATTTTTGGAGATTTTCTCCGCACCTCGGATCACGAATCGACCACGTCGATTTTCACCGTTCCGTTCTATAACGTGACCAACGGCAACATCAACCTGAGCGAGTACTCCGGCCAGGTTTACGATCCGAATACCGGAGATACGGCAGACTGCCTGCCCGGCGGGACGGCCAGCAAATGCGGAACCGGACGCACACCATTCGCAGGCAACCTCATTCCAACCACTAACGCTGGAATCAGCAAGGTAGGTCTAACCGTCCTACAGGACTTGGACGCTATTGCGAGAAACCCCAAAACAAATCTTTCGTCGGCGGCGTATCTGGCCGGCGCAACGACCAACAATTTTTCGAACAACCTCCCGTTTAGCAAAGACGCGTATAGCTACGACATCAAGTCTGATTACGCGATATCCGCCAAGGACCACTTGAGCGGCCGTTTCAGTCATCAGAGCACGACCACTTACCAGGCACCGGCCTTCGGCTCGTTCCTCGGGGGCCCCGGAGGCAGCGGCTTTGAAGCGACCGGAGTCGCAGCGGCCTATAGCACCGGTTTCAACTACGATCATGTCTTCTCGCCAACCTTGTTTACCGAAGCGCGCGCCGGCCTGGCCCATCTGCGTAACTCGGCGCAGCAGACTGACTATGGAACCAACGACGCGAACACACTTGGCGTCCCCGGCAACGGCCCCAACGGAAGCGATAACTCTCCCGACAGCAGCGGCCAAATCGGTATCTCGCCAAACGTCTTCTCGTCCCCGCTCATCGGTTTTTCCGCGTCGCTGCCGTGGCTGCGCGCCGAATCCAATATTGACTTTGCCAACAACTGGACCAAGATTCTCGGCAACCACACCCTGAAGGCAGGCGCCGACATTCGGCGCGTTCGCGACGACCTTCTGCAAGGCAATAACAACGCCGCCGCGGGAAGTTTCTACTTCGAAGAAAACTCGACCTCCGTGCCCTCCGGCGCGACCCCATTCAACGGCAGCGCCACCGGGGAAGCCAACGACATGGCCAGTATTCTGTTCGACATTCCCTATAAGGTCGGCCAGGACACCAACAGCACATTTCCCTGCTACCGGCAGAGCTGGCTCTTCTTCTTCGTATCCGACAAATGGCAAGTCAGTCATAAGCTGACCCTGGATCTCGGTCTGCGCTATGAGCTGTACCCGCCGGCCACGCCGCGCAAAGCGGGCGGCTTCGTCAACTACAACGCCGCCAACGATTCGCTGGTTTTAGCCGGTGAAGACGGTAACCCCAGCAATCTCGGGATGCAGACCAACTACAAGAACTTTGCTCCGCGGCTGGGAGCGTCCTTCCGTCTCACCGAGAAGACGGTTTTTCGCGCCGGATTTGGCATCAGCTACGTTCCCTTTGTGGACAATAGCTACGCCTATAACTATCCGATCAAGACCAGCACCAGCTACACCTTCCTGGGAGGCGATGGGCCAACCATTAACCCCGCAACTGGCGCGGTGGTCAACTTTACAACCGGTGTGCCCACAACGCCGACAGCGACTTTTCCATCCAATGGAGTCCTGACCGAAACGTCGGCCACCTTCGGGCTGTCGAATCTCCTCATTCCACTGAACTTCAAGAATGCCTATGTGGACTCGTGGAACGTAGCGGTCGAGCAGGCGCTGCCCAAGAACATGTCGCTGCAGATTGCCTATGTTGCCAATCACGGCACGCGAATCGACATCGCGCAGAACATCAACCAGCCAACCATCTACGGCCAGGAGGGCTCTACATACGATCCTTTCAACGTCGCCTTTGGAAAAACCGGCTCGGTAACTGAATACTTTCTCGGCTTCTCCAGCAACTATGAGTCCCTGCAAACCCAGCTCACTCGCCGCTTCACCAACGGCTTGGCAT
>CAZSVJ010000045.1:0-17385 GCA_964610185.1 uncultured Occallatibacter sp.
GTGAACCACTGAGGCAATCGGTCCGCCCTTTGTCCATGCAGGCGAAGGGTATGGCCGGGACCAAATGCCCGCGAGGGATCCCCCAGGAGAAACATGAAAATTATCATGACGGCTTCAATCTTGCCCGCGCTGCTGCTTGCGCTGGCTGTCCCGCAAATGAGCTTCGCGGACACGGCCTCCAGTTGCACCAATGGGCCGAATAACCCTGTGGATTACGGTCCTCCGTATGGCACTGTCGTCTATACAGACTTCGTATGCAGCCTCTATCAGGACGCAAGCTCCTACACCATCGATCTGACACCGAACATGTCGTTCGACGGCGCAAATGCCAGTGACAATTATGTCGGGCCTGCTTATTTCGTCTTAATCGATGGCGACCCGAACACCCTGAGCGACGACAGCAGCGGCCTGTGGAACCAAAGCCTTTGGGCTGCGGTTCTCTACTGGCCGGGCGACCAAGATGCTGGAACCGCAAGTGACAGCCTCACGGTGTATTGGGCCGGCGATCCGTCGTTCCCGACTGTTTCCGACGTTCAGACTTTCGACGACAACCTGTATGGAACGGGCATCGATCCGGAGTTTTTTATACAGGAAAACTACCCTGAAACGGTGTACGGGCCGTATCCCAACGAGTATGACATCTACCCCGCTCCGGAACCATCTTCCCTGCTGTTGCTCGGCACCGGGCTTCTCGGTCTAGCCTTCGTCGTGTTTCAGAGGACCAAGCCGACAAGCGCGGTCCGGAGCTTGTAGCTTACTTTGGCTCGCCTTCCGGGGGCTGCAATCGTGTTCTCCGGAAGGTGCGCCGGGTCCCCAACTCTATCACGGCCGTTCTCTTATCCCCTTCAGCGTCTGCATTCCCAATGTAGGCGCACCTGGTCCCAAAAGGGAACTTTTGGGAATTGGAACGCGCAAGGTTCTGCACATTCCTGATTTCGTTCCTGCTTAAGCGAGCAATTCTGGCCAGACATGCGCCGCTCAAGAGGCTGTTATCAGTCAAGCGGCCTCCAGAAACGGGAACTCAAGTGTCGTGTGGGGCTGGCGGGAGCCAAAACGGGAATTTCGGCTCAAACGCCAAGGCAGGGACTGTATTCCGTGCCTTGGATTCCGGAGGCAACAGACTCCTGGAGGTTGTGCGGCTTTACTCGTTGCGAGTGTTTGCTCCCAGCACTCGTATGATCTACGGGCCACGTCGAGTGAACCACTGAGGCAACCGGTCCGCCCTTTTGACAAAGCAGGCAAGGGTGCAGCCGGGCCAAACGCCCGTGAGGGCTCATCCAGAAGGAGAGGTACCTTGAAAACAGCTACTGCGTTGTTCTTCGCGCTGTTTGTGGCGATCGCTATCGCCCCGACAGCATATGCAACTGAATCGTTTGATGCCAGCTTGGCATCTCCCGGAGTGTATTGGGGGACTGGTAATGTGAATAGTGGATTTACCATCCTTGACACCACCAATTCCAACGGGAGTACCCTTGAGTTGGGCCTCGAAGCCCTCATTCGCTATCAGGGGCCTGTCACGCCGACTGCAAACGATTATATCGTTCCCGCAGGTGGGAGCCCGGACGCGTTGTGGGACTTCGCGTTTTCAGTCAACACCGGCACGGATACGTTAAGCGACTATACCTATAGCCTCAGCATCGAGAACGATACGACGTCTGCGGTGATTGCGTTCAGTCCGACGTTGTTGCCGGATAATGCTCAAGTGGGCACCGACGCTTGCGCAAGCAATAGCGCGGGGTGCGCTTACAATGGAGCCAACTCGGGGATGCAGAATGCCGAAAATCTCGGATTCTCTTTCCTTTCAGTGCCGCTAGCATTCAACCCGAGCGCGGCCGACACCTACACGATCACGCTGTCCGCAAATCCCCTGAGTGGGACCAATACTGATCCCAGCGTGTCGATCAATGTCACTGCGGAGACCACTGCGACGCCCGAGCCGTCGAGCCTGATCCTGCTTGGCACCGGGCTTCTCGGTCTGGCATTCGTCGCGTTTCGGAAGATCGGGCCAACGGGCGCGGTCCAGAGCTTGTAGTTTACTTTGGCTCGCCTTCCGGGGGCTGCAATCGTGGTGTCCGGAGGGTGAGCCAGAATCCCAGCTTCCATTGGCGCACACATTGGCCCGAGAAAGCTTGTCAGTTGAACTGTGCCTTTTGCAGATCGCGGAACTTCAGCGCTTCAAGTTCAGCAGCGCGTCGCGATCCATCACATTGCCGTCCACGATGAGCCCGGAAATTCGGCGCGCGTTCCAGATATTTTCGGTTGGATCGCCATCGACGATCAGTATGTCGGCGCGGCGACCGGGGGCGATTTGGCCCAGCTCATTCCAGCCAAACTGAATTGCGTAGTTGTTGGTGGCCGCGGCCAGTGCCTCGCGCGGGGAGAGCCCCAGGCGCACCAGCAGTTCAAGCTCGGTATGCAGAGAAATGCCCGCCATAGTTCCCCTTGACGACGCGCCTGACGCGGCCAGGTAGTGAGGAAATGCGGCAAAGATGGTTTCATTGGCGCGCCACATTCGCATCGCTGACTGGTCGGCCTTCTTCCGCTGGCCATCTTCCATCCAGCGCTGTGTCGACAGGGGCAGGCGCCGCGACCAGGCCGGAAGCGGATAGATTATCTCGCCTGTGGTGCGGTCCGACGGATGATACATATGCGTAGGGTCAAGCAACCGGGCCGCTTCCTCCTTCCACAAGTTGCGATGCCCCGGCAACTGGAGGAAATAAAGGCTGAACGTCGGCATGAGCGCGGCATGGTGCGAGGCTAGAAACTGAGCATACGCCCGCCAGTGAGGGTCGGTGGGCGGCAACCGCTCAGCGTAATCGTAAGCTGTGTTTGCCGCCGGTCCCGCGGAGTCATCGACAAGCGGGCGCTGCAGCTCATCGGGGATAACTCCCAGATCGTAACGGTTCATATGGAGGAGCACATCCACGCCTGCTTCAACACCTACCGTGTAGGGCGTGGAAATGAACTCTCCATAAGTGACCAGCCCTAGCTGGTGTGCGTGGGCAATGATCCACTGCGTATTGGCCGCGGTAAGATTCCCGCCTAGCCAGAGCACGCGCGTACCCAACCGCGCTGTGTCGTTCATCTGGTGCAGCGTATCTTCCGGGCTCAGCTCGGCTGGGCGCGCCCCTTCTTTCAGCTTGGCGGCCCACTCCGGGCGATTGGCCAAAAAACTCCAATTGTCGGTGGTGCCGATGGAATCGATCGGGTAGAGATGGGGGCTGGGATGGGCGGCGAAATCAATCAGCCCATGCCGGTCGTCGCCCGAAGCAACGACCGTGGTAACACCCATGTAGAGGTTGGCGTTGGCCTCGCCCTGGCTGCCCACGCCGGCGAAGCCATCCACCAGGCCCGGAATAATGAATTTTCCCGTGCAGTCGATGATGCGGGCGCCCTTGGGAATGGAGATCGCGCCGATGGAGCCCACGTCTGTGATGCGTCCGTCGCGCACAATCACGACGGAATCCTGTAGATCTCTTGCCGAGTGGCCCCAGTCGGTGACGTCCACAACGGTGCCGCCGGAGAGGACTAGGGGAATGGAGGGAATGGAGCTGAGCGGCCTGGAGATGATCTGGGGCTGCGACTGCGGCCAGGCCGGCGAACCGGCCAGAGCCGCTCCACCTATACCCGCGAGGACAATATGAGCAAGTCGCATAGGAAAGCTGGCCTGTTCTGGATTGTCGCACAGCAGGACTGGCCGTCCAGGCGGACGCGCCCGTCGGGCGCAAAAACATTTCATTGGGCTTCGGGCGGATGCTCAGCATTTACCCAGTACTCAAGAACACGGTCATGGAAGGTTGGCGCTATCTCAATTGCTCCCTTCCGTGCAGCGTGAAGTTCATCCTCGTCGAATATACGCAGAGCTCGCTTAGCTTGCCGCCAGCGTGACCCTTTGCCTTTGCGTGAGCAGGGGCAGAACTTGGGCCTGCGCCTCATCGACGCTTAGCCCGTAGCGAGCGCGGAGGTCGTCGATCTTGCCGTGCTCGATGAACCGGTCTGGCCAGCCGATGCGCACCACAGGAACCGCGCGGCCCATCTCGGCGTAGCCCATTTCATCCAGCGCTTCAATTACGGCGGAGCCGAAACCGCCCATCTTCACGTGATCTTCAAATGTAACAAAAGCGGCTACGCGCTTCGCGTAATGATCGAGCATTTCCCGGTCAAGCGGCTTGACGAAACGAGGATTGATGACCGCAACAGAAAACCCTTCGCGCTCCAGGCGGGTGGCAAGCTCACGAGCCATTGCAGTCAGTGGACCGAGGCCAAGAATAGCCACATCGGAGCCGTCTTGCAGCACCTCGGCCTTGCCCACCGGAATGGCCTGCGCCTGGGGCTTGCGGCCGACACCGGCCACCGCGCCGCGCGGATAGCGGATGGCGCTCGGGCCAGGAAGCTCGAGCGCGGTCTTCATCATGTCTGCGAGCTCGTCTTCATCTTTTGGGGCCATCAGCACGATCTCCGGAATGCCGCGCAGGTAGGCGATGTCGAACAGTCCATGATGGGTCGGGCCGTCATCGCCGGAGAGGCCGGCGCGATCCATGCAGAAGACCACCGGCAGCTTCTGTAGGCAGACGTCGTGCACAACCGGATCGAATGCGCGTTGCAGGAAGGTGGAGTAAATTGCGCACACGGGCCGATAGCCTTGCGTGGCCATGCCCGCGGCAAACACTACGGCGTGTTCCTCGGCGATGCCAACATCGAAGTAGCGCTTGGGAAAGTGGGGCCGGAACAAATCGAGGCCGGTCCCGTTGGGCATAGCCGCCGTGATAGCAACAATGCGCTTGTCTTCGCGGGCCAGATCGACGAGCGTATTGGCGAAGGACTCGGCGTAAGTCGGCAGGCCGGCGGGTTTGGTTTCGCCGGTTTCGGGATCGTATGGCCCCAGGCCGTGAAATTTCTTCTGCCCATCGAGCGCGGGTTGGTAACCGCGGCCTTTTTGCGTTAGAACATGCAGCAGAACCGGGTGGTCGGCAGCCTTGAGAAACTTGAAGGACTCGATAAGAAGGGGCAGATTGTGGCCGTCGATGGGTCCGAAGTATTCGAGCCCGAATTCCTCGAACAGGATGGACGGCCAGAGAATGCTCTTGGCAGCCTCTTCTGCGCGGCGCGCCAGGGTCACTGCCGTTTTGCCGCCCAGCTTCTGCACGATGCGCTTGGCGGACTCATGCAGGTTCTGGTAGTGCTCATTGGTCACGATCTTGTGGAAGTACCTTGCAATGGCGCCCACATTGCGGTCGATCGACCATTCATTATCGTTGAGCACGATGATCAGCCGCTTGGTCTGCTCGGCGATGTTGTTCAGCGCCTCGAAGGAAATGCCGTTGGTGAATGCCGCGTCGCCGGCCACGGCAATCACGTGCTCTTTGCCGCCGGACAAGTCGCGCGCCACCGCTACTCCCAAGGCCGCGGAAAGCGCGGTACCGGCGTGCCCAGCTCCGTAGCAGTCGTGCTCGCTCTCAGTGCGCAGCATAAAGCCGTTCAGGCCGCCGGGCTGGCGGATGGTCTCAAAACGGTCCAGGCGCCCGGTAAGGATCTTGTGGATATAGGCCTGGTGGCTGACGTCGAATAATATTTTGTCCGCGGGAGTATCGAACACGGTGTGCAGGGCCAGCGTAAGTTCGACCACGCCGAGGTTCGGGCCCAGGTGTCCGCCGGTCTTTGAAAGCGTTTGAATCAGGCAGGCGCGAATCTCCTCCGCCAGTTGGGTCATTTGCGCGTCATTCAGGCGCTTGAGATCGGCGGGCGAGTGGATGGACTCGAGCAGTGTTCCCATGTACTTCCTTCCCCGCCCGGAAAAGGACCAGGCTTAAAAAAAGGCGCCTGTGCGCGGCCGGGCGCGGCTGGCCGCTGACTGCCCAAACGGAGCCCAATCAAGTATACCAACCCCGCCTATTGCGGGACGCTGAATACTTGGACGGTCCAAAACCGCGAAAGCTGACACGAGGAACGGCCTTCCCGTCACCGACTCACAGCAAGCCGGCGATGTAGGATGACGGTGAAGTCTGCTGCGGGAGGAAAACGAAGTGCGCACCAGTTTGAAGGCCATTTTGTTGGGATTGTCGATCGTTACGTTGAGAGCGGAAGGCCCCGCTTATGGGCAGATGCTGAATCCAAACAGCGATGCAACAAGCGCGCCCAATCCGCTGACCGATCCGACGGTCAAGCCGGGTAAGATGATCCTTTTCGATCTCGAGGCGCGCTTTGCCAAAGACGTCCTTGCCCGAGGCGGAGCGGCGTTTGCGGATTGGTTCGCCGAGGACGGCGTGGCGCTGGGCAATGGGCAGGCACCGGTGGTCGGCAAGGTGGCCATCGCGAAATCCGCCGCATGGGACCCCAAGGTCTACCAACTGACCTGGACCCCTACCGACGCGACCATGGGACCGTCTGGAGATGTAGGCTACACCTGGGGACACTTTGAAGGCCACAGTAAGGATGCCAACGGCAATCCAGTGACGACCACCGGGCGCTACATCACGATCTGGCGCAAACAGCCCGACGGCAATTGGAAGGTCGTGTTGGACGCGGGCGCCAATGAGCCGGTAGCTGCGGGCGACTGCTGCAAGCTGCCGGTCGGTAACTAGAGCGGCTCTCCGGTTGGCGTAGAGCGGTTTTGAAAGGGCACGGCTTTAGCCGTGCCGATTTCAAGGCTAATTAATATTGCCGGCTTTAGCCTCCGAGGGATGTATTGAGAATTGTCAAATCATCCCGCAGAGGCTAAAGCCCGACGTCTTTTCTGTTGCGTTTGCGGCATCCGCCGCGGCGGAAAGTCGTGCCCTTTCAAAGCAGAGCTCTTCGGCTTCCCGCCGGGTCGCCGCGTCCAGTTTTCGCATCTAGTGAATAGGAGCCGTCCGCGATGAAGAGACTCTTCGCACTCTGCCTGCTGGCGTCTGCCGCGTTGACCGCGCAGCAAGTCCCTGGGGCCACCGATCTGCCGAGCCGTCCCTTCTTTATCAAGAAGACCTGGTTCATCGGCGGCGCGGACAACTGGGACTACCTGACCATGGACGCCGCAGCCCAACGGCTCTTCATCGCGCATGGCACCCAGGTTCAAGTGGTCGATGTGGCGACTGGCGCAGTAGCCGGCACAGTCGGCGGCCTGCGCGGAGCCCACGCCATCGCTCTCGACGACAGCGGCCAATTCGGCTACATCAGCGATGGCCCGGCCGATCAGGTCAAGGTATTCGACCGCCGCTCGTTTCAGGTGGTGGCGGCCATTCCCACCGGTCCCAACCCGCGCGCGCTTGTCTTTGAACCTCAGAGCCGCCTACTCTTCGCCATCTGCACGAACCCGCTTCCAAGCGCACCCGCTAGCGCAAATCCCGCCGGCAATCAAGCCAACCGGCCTGCTAATAGCACCGCCGCCCCAGTCAGGAATCCACAGCCGGTCTCATCGACGGAGATCAAGGGGTCCATCACCGTCATCGATGCGCAAACCCGCCAGCCGCTTGCCCAGATCCTCATGCCCGGACGGCTTGGATTTGCGCAAGCCGACGGCCATGGCCAGGTGTTCATCAATATCGTCAACCGCAATCAGATTGCCCGCCTCGACGCGCAGTCGCTCGCCACGATGTTGCGCAGTCGGCCCTCCCCAATTCTGGACTGGAGCCACGAGTCGCGCCCGCCTCAATCTTCCGAGAGCTCCCTGCGCCTCTTCGCTCTTGGATCCGATTGTCCCGAACCCAGTGCACTGGCCACCGATGGCCCGCACGCGCGCATCTTTGTCGCCTGCAACAACATGAAAATGGCCGTTCTGAACGCCGACACCGGTGAGGCGCTCAGCTCTTTGCCCACCGGCCCTGGCACCGACGCCGTCGGCTTCGACTCCGGCCATGGCCTCATCTATTCCGCGAACGGAGGCGCCAACGGAAGCCTCACCGTCATCCGCCAGGATGTGGCCGACTCCTATGCGGTCGTGCAGGTGCTGCCCACCCGCCAGCGTGCCCGAACGCTGGCCGTCAACTCCACTACAGGCGAAGTATATCTGGTCACCGATCTGGTTGGAGTGAACCTCGCCCAGCCGGGCGGCATCGGGACTCTCCAGACAAATCCCGTAAACGGCAGCTTTCAGGTGCTGGTTATCGGCAACTGATGCTCATGCAGGCTCATGCATGAAAATTTCAGGGTTTTCCTGACTTGCCGGGTGCACACTAGATAAATGCCCGACTTTGCTCCACTGCCAGATCTCCCCACTCTGCTACTGATTGACGACGACATGGTGAGCCGGGAAGTACTGGCCACGGTTCTCACCATGACCGGATACACCGTGCACACCGCGGCAAGCGGGGAGGCGTCGTTGGAGCTGCTGGACAGTGGCAACTGCGCTCCCGCCGTCATCCTGCTGGATGCCCAGATGCCCGGCCTCAGCGGGATCACCCTCATTACACAACTCCGCGCCCACTCGCCGGCGCGCATCATAGCCATCAGCGCCAGCAAAGCGCCCGAAGAAGTGATCGCCGCCGCGGACGGTTTCCTGCTGAAGCCATTTCCCGCGGATGCCCTGCAAAAGCTGCTCGAAGGTCAAGCGCCGCTGGCCGCCGCCTCGCCGGCCGCGCCAATTTCGAAAATACATAGCTCGGAAACGCCTGGCCTTGATCCCGCCGACCCTGTTGTGAATTCTGAGACACTGGCGCAGCTTCGCGAGATGATGCCCGAAACCGCCGTCAAGCAGATCTACCAGGCCATCGTTGCCGATCTCTACAAGCGCCTGCTCTTGCTCGATGCAGCGATCGCCAAAGGCGACGACGCTGAAGTCCGCCGCATCGGCCACTCCATCAAAGGCGGCTGCGGCATGGCCGGCGCACAGCAGGCCGCTCGCATCGGCGCCTTGCTGCAGTCCGGCGGCTTGGAATCGGCAACCCGTAACCAATTGGATAACAGCGCCGCCCTGCTGGAAGATTTGCGCATCGCCGCCCGAAACCTGGAGAGTATGCTTGAGCAAGAATTCCCTGCTTAGGGAACGCCTGTTCCAAAGCCCTTGCCGACTTTTCTTCCACGTCGCCTGGGGTTCGGCCCGGCATGTGGAGGCTAGCCGCTCAAGTGCAAGTTCCAATCAGAATCGTACTGGCGGACGATCATCCGGTCGTTCGAATCGGCGTGCGCAACATGCTCACCGAAAAAGACGGGTTTGAGGTGGTTGGCGAGGCCAGCGACGGCGATGAGGCGATCACCAACACCCTCGAGCTGGAGCCGGATATTCTGCTGCTCGATGTGCAGATGCCGCGTCTCCCCGGCTTGGAGGCGATGCGCGCCATCATGGCCGGCACGCCCACCGTCAAGATTCTGCTGCTGACCTCTACAATTACCACGCAGCAGATCATTGAAGCCTTGCACATCGGCGCGCGCGGCATCGTGCTCAAAGACGCCCTCGTGGGCCATCTGCAAACCGCCATCCGCACCGTCTACTCCGGCGACTACTGGATCGGCGGCAAGCGCGTCATCAACCTGGTCTCAGCATTGCACGATCTGATGCAGCAGGCGCAGGTTCCGCAGCGCAAAACCTACGGCCTCACGCCGCGCGAGCTTGAAGTTGTGGGCACCATCGTTGAAGGCTGCAGCAATCGCGACATCGCCAAGCAGTTCAACCTCAGCGAAGAGACGGTCAAGCGGCACCTCTCGAACATCTTCGACAAGACCGGCGTATCCACGCGCCTCGAGCTGGCGCTGTTCGCCATCGCCCATCAGCTCGTTGCGCCGCCGTAGAACGTGGCGCACTCAGCTGCGGTGAGACTTCCCAAAAATATTCTTCGCGTCGGTGGAATATTTCCCCGCTGCTCCAGTTCTATCCAATGACCGCACTGCCGGTCTTTGCATACAAAGGAGCAACCGATGAATAAGTTTTTTGCCTACCTCGTCCATCCCCCCACCAATGGCCCCCGATCGATTCTTTTCCTCCGCCTGATGGCCGGGGGCGTCTTCTTTTGGGAGGGCCTGCTGAAGTTCGTTTACACCAACCAGGGCGTTGGCCGCTTTACCAAAATCGGCATTCCCTTCCCCCACGAGACCGCGATCTTCGTCGCATGCCTTGAAATTGTAGGAGGCCTGTTCCTGATTTCCGGTCTGGCTACAAGGCTGATTGCAGTTCCTTTCATCGTCGAGATGATCGTAGCCATCCTAAGCACCAAAATCGCCTTGTATCTTGGCACTTCGCCGTTGCCCTTGCCGCCTGCGCTTCCCAAGGTCGGCTTCTGGGCTGTTCTCCACGAAATTCGCTCCGACTACGCGCAGATCATGACCACGGCATTTCTGCTGGTCAACGGTCCGGGAAAATGGTCGCTGGACGCCATCCTGTTGCGCAAAAGCAGGGCCGCGGGCCAGCCTGCGCTCAGCCGATCGAACACACAAGCCAACTTGCCCGCCGCTGCCGCCGACTGAGAAACCCGATCGGGTGCGCCATGTCTCGGCTCCGAGACATGGGATCCATAACGTCGATCCGCAGGCGAAGCGTTGCCGCAGCTGAGGTAAACTGTCCGTGTCGTGGCCGATCACTCTGGCGATACCGGGTCATTTGAAGAGCTGGCGATGCCCCACTTCGCCAGGCTTTATAACTTTGCCTGCTGGCTTACCCAGGATCGCGCGGCGGCGGAAGACCTGGTGCAAGAAAGCTTCGTCAAGGCGCTCAAAGGTTTTTCCTCCTTCCAGCAAGGGACGAACTTCCGCGCGTGGATCTACAGAATCCTGCGCAACACATTTCTCACCTCGCAGGCGGGGCTCAAAGCGACGGTCCCGCTTGACAGTGACGATGACGCGCCTTCAGAACCGGCGACGACTGAGACTCCCGAGTCGGTTCTGCTCGCGCGCGTTGAACAGCAGACCATTCAGAAGGCTCTCGAGGAGCTGCCGGTGAACTATCGTGAGATCATTCTTCTCTGCGATCTCGAGGAGATGAGTTACCAGGAGATTTCACAGGCGCTCGCGATTCCCATGGGTACGGTTATGTCGCGCCTCTCTCGCGCGCGCAAGGCCATGCGCTCGCTGTTGACGGCCGGAAGCGGGGGGACCGAAGGATGAACTGCGACCTGTGCCGGGAAAAGCTCGACGCATATGTGGATGAGAGTCTTCCGGCGGAAGAACTTGCCGCTGTCGACGGCCATCTGCGCGACTGTCCATCCTGTGCCACGGAGGCGCTAGCCCGTCTGCAGTTGAAGCGCGCCACGCGGGCCGCAGCCGCGCGATTTAGTCCATCGCCCGAGTTCAGGCTGCGTATGGAAAGTGCAATCCAGAAAAAACGCCGGCCGATCTCGAAGATTGCTTGGGCGCCCTGGCTGTCGGCCGCAGCCGTCGCGCTCGTGCTCATTGCGGTCTCATCCACCCTCCTCACGCGCCATGCCGAGCGCGAACAGGCTGTTGCCGAATTGCTCGACATGCATGTGGCGACCCTGGCGAGCACCAATCCCGTCGACGTCGTATCGACAGACCGGCACACCGTGAAGCCTTGGTTTCAGGGCAAGCTGCCTTTTACTTTCAATCTTCCCGAGCTACAGGATTCCCAATTCAAACTGCTCGGCGGGAAGCTCATCTACTTCAATCACAACCCCGGCGCTCAGTTGCTCTTCGAGCTCCGCAAGCATCAGCTCTCCGTGTTCATCGTGCAAAACCAGCCGGGTGGACTCCCGCTCGGGTCAGGCGTCCGGCAGACCAGCGAGAACGGGTTCAGCGAGGAGACGTGGACCGAATCCGGCCTTCGATACGTCGTGATCAGCGACGCCGGCGCCGCCGATGTTCACGGCCTCAGCGATTTGCTTCGAGCCGCAGCGCGTCAATGATGGAGCTCAGAGCCAAACGGTCCCTCCTAGAACCCGCGCATGTGCAGATAGAACACCGCGGCTGAAGCCGCCAGGCAATAGATTCCAAAAAGATACCAACGTCCGGATTCGAGCCAGCTGCTGAGCCACTTGAGCGCCGCGAGACCGGCGAAGAAGGAGAACACCGCGCCAAGCAAGCTAGCCACAAACGCGCCATGCAGGTCGATTGGGGTACCGGCTGCCGCAGCCGCGTGAGATGCATTTAGCAGGCGCACGAGTTCTCTTCCTACCACAAGCGGCGTAAGCACCACGGCAAGCGCAAAGCTGAATTGCTCCGCCTGCTTCTTTTGAGCTCCGGCCAACATTCCAATCGAAATGGTCGAGCCCGACCGCGAAAAGCCGCGGAACGGCAGAGCCAGCCCCTGCACAAAGCCCATCCAGCCAGCCTGGCCAAATGTCAGTGTGTCGTCAGCCGAAGGCGCCGGTCCGCTCGGCCTGTATCGACGAACTTCGATGAGCCCGGCAATCAAGATCAAAAACCCCGCCGCTGCCAACGCCGGCGCAATCAATTCCAGGTGACTGAATAACTGCTCGATCTCGGGTTTTTGAGCTCCGTGAAACAGCGTCTTCTCGACGATTTTGCTCAACGCCTCGGCCACAATCCCGGTCAGCGCGGTAGCCCAGATGGTGAGCGCCACAAACCGCCGCACGGCCCGATTGCTAGAAAAATACGCCTGCTTCCAGCTCTTCCAGAAAAAGACGATGACGGCGAACATGGTGCCCGTGTGCAGCATGACCAGCAACAAAGTCATTTGCGGCGACGACGGGTCCAGCCCCATCAGCTTCTCAGCCACCACGACGTGCGCGGAGCTTGAAACCGGCAACAATTCGGCGAGCCCCTGAACGATGGCCAATAGAATCACTTTATAGATAGGCATATTCCCAGTTTAACCGGGACAATTTGCGGGTCGCCGTTTGTAGTCTCCATGGCACAGCGGCGAAGCTTTCAAAGCGCCTGATCCCGGTAGTGT
This sequence comes from uncultured Occallatibacter sp., assembly GCA_964610185.1. Lineage (GTDB taxonomy): Bacteria > Acidobacteriota > Terriglobia > Terriglobales > Acidobacteriaceae > Telmatobacter. The sequence continues at coordinate 12,773 of CAZSVJ010000045.1, forward strand.
GCGCCACAACACGTTTTTCCCGAAATTCGATTCGGTAGGATAGAAGCATGAGCCTCACCGGAAAAATCGTCTTCGTCACCGGGGCCAGCGCCGGCATTGGCGCGGCCACGGCGCTTGCCTTCGCAACCCAGGGCGCGCGGCTGCTGCTGGCGGCCCGGCGCGCAGGAAAACTGGCCGAAGTCGCTTCTCTGGCACTGGAGCGCGGCGCACCCGCCGTTCACGCCATCAACCTTGACGTGCGCAATTACCGCGCCGTCCAGGACGCCATCGACGCCCTGCCGCCTGAGTGGGCCGAGATCGACGTGCTGGTCAACAATGCAGGACTGAGCCGGGGCCTGGAAAAGCTCTATGTGGGAAAGATCGAAGACTGGGACGAGATGATCGACACCAACGTCAAGGGACTGCTCTATGTGACCCGCGCCGTTGTGCCCGGAATGGTGGTCCGCGGCCGTGGCCACGTGATCAACCTGGGTTCCACCGCCGGAACGCTTCCTTATCCCAATGGCGCCGTCTACTGCGCCAGCAAGGCTGCCGAACACTCCATCAACGACGGACTGCGCCAGGATCTGCTGGGAACTCCAGTGCGGGTCACCAGCATCGAGCCCGGAATGGTAGAAACCGATTTCAGCCTGGTCCGCTTTCACGGTGATGAGGAGCGAGCGGCCAAGGTTTACAAGGGAGTGACGCCGCTCAAGCCGGAAGACGTCGCCGATGCCATTCTGTGGGCCGCGACGCGCCCGCCCCATGTCAACATTGCGCAGGTTGTGCTGACGACAATCGACCAGGCCAACTCATTGCTCTTTAACCGTCAGCCGTAGTGCCGGGAACAGACTTGCAGCGGGTGCAGAGTCCCGGCTGGGCACCCCATCCTTGCTGTCATTCTGAGCGAAGCCGAAGAACCTGCTTCTCGAATTCCGTCGCAAGGGTGGGAAGCCCGGAGCCAATCCTAACCCAAAGCATCAATCTCGGCTTCGATTTGGGCAAGCGCGGCCTCCAGGGCAGTCCGCCTCGCCGGACTTGAAGTCCGCTGCGAAAGAATATTCTCCCGTTGCAGATCGAGCGCTTGTCTGTGACGTTCTTGTTCGGCATGGCGTTGCTGCGCCAGCCGACGAGCGTCTTCACTTACAAAGCCGGCCGGGCCAACCTCCGGCTGCTCCAAGGTGCTTGCCATTCGCTCCTCCAGGGATTCATTTTCTTGAACTATCCTTATTCTACGAGGGTTTGGCTAGAGCGCGGCCCACTAATTGGGAATCGCCTCACTGACCGGGAGCACTAGAACGAGGTAGAATTCCCCATGCGAGCTTGGCAAATTTCGTCGTTCGGCGTTGATTCTTTGGAGTTTGTGGAGCGGCCAACCCCGTCGCCAGCACCCGGCGAAGTGCTGGTCAAGATCCGCGCGATTTCCTTTAACTATCGCGATTTGCTGATGGTGAAAGGTCTCTACAACCCAAAACTGATGTTCCCGCGCATCCCCTGCTCCGACGGCGCGGGAGAGGTGGCGGAAGTTGGCGAAGGAGTTACCGCGTGGAAACCCGGTGACCGTGTTGCCGCGATTTTCATGCAAAACTGGCACGACGGGGCGCTTACCCCAGCCAAGGCGCGCGGCGCGCTGGGCGGCGATATCGACGGCATGTTGGCCGAGTACATTGTTTTGAATGAAGCCGGGCTGGTGCGCATTCCCCAGCACCTCAGCTTTCAGGAAGCGGCTACGCTGCCCTGCGCGGCAGTTACCGCGTGGAACGCCCTTGCCGCCGGAAATCTGAAGCCGGGCGCCACCGTATTGATCCAGGGTACCGGCGGCGTCTCCATCTTTGCCCTTCAGCTTGCCCGCCTGCATGGCGCGCGTGTGCTCGGCATCTCGTCGAGCGACGAAAAATTGAAACACGCGGCCTCGCTCGGCCTGGACGCCGGCCTCAACTACACCGACAATCCCGACTGGGACCGCTGGGCTCTGGAACAAACGGCCGGACAGGGCGTTGACCTGGTGGTTGAGGTGGGCGGCATCGCCACGCTCCCGCGCTCTGTCAAATCCATTCGCATTGGCGGAACCATCGCTCAGGTCGGCATCCTTTCGGGTCCCGCCGATCTCGCAGCCAACATCCCATTTCCCATCCCCTCCATTCTTCACAAGCAGGTTCGCCTCCAGGGAATTTACGTCGGCTCGCGCAAAGATTTCGAAGAGATGAACAAAGCCATTACCCTGACTCAGCTGCGGCCCGTCGGAGAAAACTTTCACTGGTCCCAGGCCCGCGAAGCCCTCACCCGCATGGAAGAAGGCAGCCACTTCGGCAAGCTGGTGCTGACTGTGGCCTAAAGGAGACCTGTGCCAATCCTCTATACGGCGATGGCAAAGACAGTAGCCCAAAACGGTGTTCGCACCCCAAAACGGGCGATACGCGAGCCTACAGCTCATTATTAAGAGTTTTTTCATGCGCGACTCTGTAAGACAAGTCCAAACTTGTCGATGAAGCAGGATTCAGCAAAGCAAAATCTAATGCTATGCGGAACAACAACGAGGCGCGCAATGTCTGAAACTTCTGTCCACACAGTTTCCAGTGGCGGTTCGCTCAAAAATCTGAAAACCGACCCGAGTGTGCAGGCCCTGGCCCAATCCTTCCTCGACAACTTGTTCTTTGTGCAGGGCAGGCCTTTGGAGCGCGCCACCGTCAACGATCTCTATATGGCGCTGGCGCACACCGTGCGCGATCGCCTCGTCGAGCGTTGGATCTCCACCGTGAAAAACTATCGCGCCCAGGATGTTCGCGTGGTCTGCTACCTCTCGGCCGAGTTCCTTACCGGACCGCATCTGGGCAATAACCTTATCAACCTCGGCATCTACGACGAGACCGATCAGGCCATGCGCACGCTCGGCCTCGATCTCAACGTTCTCATCGAGCAGGAAGAGGAGCCGGGCCTGGGCAACGGCGGTCTCGGCCGCCTCGCTTCCTGCTTCATGGATTCGCTTGCAACTCTCGATGTTCCCGCCATCGGCTACGGCATCCGCTATGAATATGGAATCTTCGATCAGCAGATTCGTGACGGCTGGCAGGTAGAGACCACCGACAAATGGTTGCGCCTCGGCAATCCCTGGGCGCTTGAGCGCCCAGAAGACGCCTTTGAAGTGAAGATGGGCGGGCGCACCGAAAGGCACACGGATGCCAATGGCCGGGTGCGCGTGCTTTGGATTCCGCAAAAGGTTGTGCGCGGCGTGCCTCATGACACGCCCATCCTCGGCTATCGAACCAATACCGCAAACACCATGCGCCTGTGGTCCGCCCAGGCGGTCGAGTCCTTCGATTTCGGAACCTTCAATACCGGCGACTTTTTCGGCGCGGTGGCAGACAAGGTCTCCTCCGAAAACATTTCCAAGATTCTCTATCCGAACGACGAAGGCTTTCAGGGCAAGCAGCTCCGGCTTGCGCAGCAGTTCTTCTTCGTCTCCTGCTCGCTGCAGCACATCCTGCAAATCCAGATCAACGAGAACCGTCCCCTGGCCGAGTTGCATCGCAACTTCGCCATCCAAATGAACGACACGCATCCCGCCATCTCGGTGGCCGAGCTCATGCGCCTGCTCATCGATGAACACTCGATGGAGTGGGACACCGCATGGAGCGTCACCCAGCACACCCTCTCCTACACCAATCACACCCTGATGCCTGAGGCTCTTGAGCAGTGGCCGCGCGCCCTTTTCGACTCCCTCCTTCCGCGCCATCTTGAAATTGTGGACGAGATCAACCGCCGTCATCTCGACAACGTGCGCGAGAAGTTTCCTGGCGATGGCGAGCGGGCGAAACGATTGTCCCTCATCGACGAAAACGGAGAAAAATACGTGCGCATGGCGCATCTGGCCGCATTGGGCAGCCATGCCATTAACGGCGTGGCCGCGCTCCATACCGAGTTGCTCAAGACCAACGTACTGCGCGATTTCTACGAGCTCACGCCGGAGAAATTCTCGAACAAGACCAACGGCGTCACGCCCCGCCGCTGGATTGTGCTGGCCAATCCAGGACTGGCCAAGCTGCTAACCGCGCGCCTTGGCAACGGATGGATTCGGGATCTCGAGAAGCTGCGCCGCCTCGAACCCATCGCCTCCGATCGAGAGCTGCACGACGAATGGAGAGCCATCAAGCTGGAAAACAAGGTTGCGCTCTCCACCTATATCCACGATCGACTTGGCATCGCCGTCGATCCAGCGTCAATGTTCGACGTGCTTGTCAAGAGGCTTCATGAGTACAAGCGCCAGCACCTGCAAATTCTTCACATTCTGACTCTCTATAAGCGCATCCAGCGCGATCCGGATGAGGAAGTCGTTCCCCGCACATTCCTCTTCGGCGGCAAGGCAGCGCCAGGCTACCGCATGGCCAAGCTCATCATCAAGCTCATCCATTCAGTCGGCGAGGTAGTGAATAACGATGCCAAGGTGCGGGGAAGGCTCAAAGTAGTATTTCTGCCCGATTACAACGTGAAGCTCGGGCAAAGAGTCTATCCAGCCGCCGACTTATCGGAGCAAATCTCGCTTGCCGGCAAAGAGGCTTCAGGCACCGGTAACATGAAGTTCGCCATGAACGGCGCGCTTACCATCGGAACCCTCGATGGAGCTAACATCGAGATAC
>CAZSVJ010000046.1:0-17375 GCA_964610185.1 uncultured Occallatibacter sp.
CGGCGCGCGCGGACGGCATTGGCTAACTCGGCTAACAAGGTGCGCGTCTCAGCCCAGTCGATGCAGGCGTCGGTGATGCTCTGGCCGTAGACCAGAGGCTGGCCGGGGACGAGTTTCTGCGCGCCGGCCACCAGGCTGCTCTCGATCATGACGCCGACGATGTCTGTGTTGCCATGAGCAATCTGGCCGGCCACATCGTGGCAGACAATCGCCTGGCGGCGATAGTCCTTGTTGCTGTTGGCGTGGCTGAAGTCGATCATGATGCGGGATTGAATGGCGGCCTTCTTCATTTGCTCGGCGGTCTGGGCCACGCACTCGGCGGTGTAGTTGACCATCTTGGCGCCGCCACGCAGGATGATGTGACAATCCGGATTTCCAGCCGTAACGAAAATGGCCGATTGACCGTGTTTGGTGTGGCCGAGGAAGGTATGGGAGTTCGCCGCGGACTGGATGGCATCGATGGCGACCTGTACGTCACCGGAGGTGGCATTCTTGAAGCCGACGGGGCAGGAGACTCCGGATACAAGTTGGCGATGGACCTGACTCTCAGTGGTCCGCGCGCCGATGGCGCCCCAACTCACCAGGCCGGCAATGTACTGCGGCGAGATCATGTCGAGGAATTCGGTTCCGGTGGGGACGCCCATCTCGGCCAGGTCGAGAAGCAGGCGGCGAGCCGCGCGGAGGCCATCGTTGATTTTGTAGGACTGGTCGAGATGAGGATCGTTGATGAGGCCCTTCCAGCCAATGGTGGTGCGGGGCTTCTCAAAGTAGACGCGCATCACGATCCTGAGGTCGGCGGAAAATTCCTCGATGGCATCCTTGAGCAGCGCCGCATACTCTCTCGCGGCATTGGTGTCGTGAATGGAGCAAGGACCGGCAAGTACGAGCAAGCGGGGATCGCGGTGATTGATTATGTCAACGATCTCGGCGCGAGCGTTGAAGATGGTGTTCGAAGCGGCCTCTGTGACCGGGTATTCTTCCTCGAGAAAGACCGGGGGAAGGACGACTTTCGTCCATAGGATGCGAATATCTTCAATTGTCTGGAGCATAGCTGTTCTTCCTTGAAGGTCGAGCCCGGTGCGGGGGTCGATTGAAATTACTGCCCGTGAGTCTCAACGAGGCGTGTAGAGGCGCTCGCCTGCCTCGATCGCAATCGGCAATTGATTCTGATCGGGAGGCAGAGGACAACTGGCGTAGGTTGTGTAGGCGCAGGGCGGGTTCTCCAGCTTGTTGAAGTCGAGCGTCAATTGGCCTGGCTGGGCGAAGCCTTGGTCCGGCGGCCCCGTGTGGAGATAGCGCGCTGTTTTATAGGTGGTGATTTGGCTGGTGACGTCGGTGAGGATAAAGAACAGCGTGTCTTCATGACCAGGCTCGGTTACCGGCTCCAGGCTGATCGGCTGGCCGTCGAGGACGAACTGGGCAAATCCCGGCGAAGGAAAATCCAGAGTGTTGCCGAGGACGGTCGGAATCTTGACCATGCGAGGCGGGTTGTACGGTGTCCAGGTAGCCGTGACGCGGAATCTCGGGTCGGGCGGGTACCAGTGGAGTCCATGGAAGTTGGTGCGCAGGGGCGAGTCGGCATCTTTGATGCTGAGCAGGTAGCGTCCGCCGCGGCTGAGCGCCACAATGGTCAGGCCGTGCCACGTTATTACGGGCGGTGAGTCACTATCGACCGCGAGCAGACCCTCGGCTGCCGGTTTGCCGTCGACCATCAGATCGGCCGGAAAGCCGCCCTTGGGCGCTTGCAGCAGGACAGCCATGGCGTTGGGGGAATTGCCGCTGACCGTGAGCACGCCAATGTGGTCCGGAACCTTGTCGCGCACACGAATCTGGTTGTCTTCGGCCGCGCCGACGGAGTTTGCCCCCGGATTGAGCCAGGTCATTCCGACGAGAGAGAGCCAGCCGTCCGGGGCGTCGACCAGCCGCTCGCGCGCTGCACGCCAATCGGCCAATTCCTTCAGCCACGTTGCGTCGAGTTGGGAAACGGCGGGGGTTGGCAAACCGGTCGTGGGGCCGGAGGCGGTTGGCGTGGGCACGGCCTGCGCGACGGCTTGCGGTGCCTGGCCCAAGGCACAGTTTGCAAGCAGAAGTGCCAGTACGCCAGCCACCAGCCCTGTCAATCTCCTTGTCATGGTTCGAAGCTCCTCTTGCCGATCTTCAATCTTTATTTCTGCGAATGATAACTAACCGGACGCGGTACGATCAGGTGATCGCAAAACTACGATCAAAAACAGCGGCATCGGCTTTTTCAAGACAGTTCTTATTATCGCTTGCCCAGACAAGATGGAAATATGGCGTAGACTTCTTGCGAGCATTTTGTTTGCGGTTTTTTAGAAAGGTGAGTTGCATGAGCAGGTTCGGATTGGTCCTTTCCATTCTTTCTCTTTGCTTACCTATGCGGGCCTTGACGCAGCAGAATGCGGCTGCGGGCGCAGCCACTACGCCACCGGCAATGGCGGCGCCGCAAACATCGGCGCTGGGCCCAAAGGCTGGAGCGGAGTCCACGCCCGAGCACACGGGGGAGCCGATCAAACTTGATGTTGTAGTGGCCGATAAGTCGGGCAAGCCTGTAGCTGGCCTGGACATCAACGACTTTACGCTGCTGGATAACAAAGTGCCGGCGAAGATTGTCTCTTTTCAGGCTTTCGACGGGACAATGCAGAAGCCGAGGCCGCCGGTCCAGGTGATGATCGTGATCGACGCAGTCAACCTTCCCTTTGGGCAAGTTGCAGATGAGCGTCTGCAGATTGTCGGGTTTCTGAAGCAGAATGGCGGGCGCTTGGCCGAGCCAACAACTGTGTATGCGATGACCAACGCCGGAGTTAGCACCAGCGGCTGGCCTACGCTCGACGGCAACGCTCTGGCCGCGGCAACAGATCAATTAGAGATCGGGCTGCGGACCACCACGCGGTCGGAAGGCGCATGGGGGGCAATCGAGCGCTTCGGGTTTTCCCTTGAAGAATTCATTTCCATCGTGAACAGTCAAGCCAAAACGCCGGGCAGGAAGCTGCTGATCTGGGCCGGGCCCGGGTGGCCGATGCTGGATGGGCCAGGCGTTGAGACCTCTGACAAGAACCAACGGGAGTTATTCGATACCATCGTCCAGCTTTCAGACAAACTGCGCCAGGCGCGCATCTCTGTTTACGGCGTTGCGCTGGGAATGCCTGGGATAGGCAGTTTTCTCTATCAGCAATACCTGAAAGGCGTGAAAAAGGCGAGCAAAGCGATTTCGCCAAATCTGGGTTTGAGAGTGCTCGCTGTCCAAAGCGGCGGAAGGGCCATAGTTCCGGACAACGACCTGGCAGGCCAGATCGGCAGGTGCGTCCAGGATGCGACCGCCTTCTACACACTGTCGTTCGATCCTCCACACGTGGATCACGCCAATGAGTATCATGACCTGAAGATCGAATTCGACAAGCCTGGACTCACGGCATTGACCAACACCGGCTATTACGACCAGCCTTAGCGGATGCTGGATGAAGCGTCAAACCGACCTAACCCGTGATGCGGCCGATCCGGGTTTCATCGCGGGTTCGGTAGGAGCGGGCCGTTCCAGCCAACAACCATTTTGCGCCAGCGCCGGCAATTCGTCAGCGCCGCCTGTGGTGACGAAGCGCAACGAAAGAAGCGCCGAGCCCAATGAGAATAAGCGAAAATGTGCCGGGCTCGGGGGTTACCGAAGTCTCCCCTGGCGGACTCGGAATTGGTCCCGATCCTGGTCCAGTTCCCGGAGGTCCCGAACCTGGTCCAGTTCCCGGAGGTCCCGATCCTGGTCCGGTTCCCGGAGGTCCCGAACCTGGTCCGGTGCCTGGAGGTCCCGATCCCGGTCCGCTGCCGGGAGGCGATGAACCTCCTATAAGTATCGGCACTATCGGCGCGGTCGGCACAATCGGCGCGGTCGGCGCTGAGGGTGGAGGGATCGGAGAAATCGGAGGGATCAATTCCGATTCGTTGTAGGGCGTCGTCGCCGCCACTTCTGGGGGAACCGTGAGAGTGAGAGTTTGCCCGGGGATTCCCAGGCTGATATCCGGATACGGCTCCGGCTCGGGCGGAACAAGAGACGCCACAGGCGGTTCTTCTTCCGGTGGCAGGACTGTGCCCGGGATTGATGTCGGCAGGACCGCAGCGACCTGGTTGCCGCAGGCGCAGAGATACATATCCCCTCGCTTGTCGGTGAAGACGCTTGAGCCCGCAGGAATGAGAATCTTCTTGCCGGTCCAATGGATCGCCTTTCCGTTCTTCATCTTCCAGTAGGTCACATAACGGTGCAGTGGAAGCGAGGTCTTAACCAATTGATATTCTTCCGGATTGACGCCGGAAAAGATCGATTGCCATTGCGGATCCTGTAAGAGCGCTTCCCATTTCTTTCGGGATGCCTCTTGTTGATCGGGAACGTTGCTAGGGACACAAATTCCATGTCGAACCACGGCGTAGGGGTTCACCCTGGAAACCGCCGGCGACGCGGATCGCTGCGTGGGCGCAACGGGGGTGAATAACGAAGTGCCCAGGTCGGCTGCGCCCGTGGACGCAACTGCGCGCGGCCGGTTTGCCCGCCAATACACCAGGTACGAAGCACCAGCAAGCGCCATCAGCGTGGCCACGAGAGCGAGGGCCGTTTTCCTTCTCATTTGCTCTCCTGCTTCTGGGTCTAAGCATACTCCGGTTTTGAGGTCAAGGCCTCAGCGTCCTAAAAGATAGCCCCCCAAAGAATGGAAACCATCCCAGCCTGGTACGGGCATTGCCTTTTGGAGACGATCGTCAGTTTCTTTTGCGCCAGATCGGCCAGATTAGCTCTGTCTATCAGACCTCCGTGCACCTGCAAACCGTCATTCACCATCTGATGCGCATCCACGAACTGCAGGTGTCCGTAAGATTCATAAAGAGCAGCATCATCCCCGCATTACATCCGCGTGGATGATGCTGCTCATCCTCTCAAATTACCCACGGCGGGGTTCCTATCAATCAGGTGGCAACCAGCGGAAAATGGCGCGGATCGCAAACTAGCCTTCAAATGGCAGCCTTGACAGGTCAATCGTGCAACCCTAGAATTAAAAAGGAGAATCTCATCTTTTTCTCTGGCATAAGTATTTGATAGATGAGAAGTTAGTAGCGGCGTAGGCGAAGATGACAGGGGCTTGTTGTTGCGAGAGCCGGAATGGGAAGCATGGCAGATACGCGCGTCAGCCCGCGGGAGCGGCTGGTGCTCACGGCCATTATCGAGCTGTATATCGCGACTGGTGAGCCAGTGGCTTCGCAGGCGGTTGCGCAAAGCTTTGCCGACCGGGAGGGTCTCAGCTCCGCCACGGTGCGGAACGTAATGGCCACACTGGGCGAGGCAGGCTTGCTGGAGCAGCCCCACACGTCGGCAGGGCGGGTTCCCACGGCAGCCGCTTTCCGGTACTACGTTGAGCAGATTACCCGGCCGGAGGCGCAGTTGGGGCGCATGGCCGGGGCTGTCCAGCCGGGCGGCTCAGTTCCACAAAGCGCAGCCAGCCTGGGAGCTTCCACCTTGAGCGAGGCGCGGCGTGGACAGATCGAGGAGAGCTTCACCGGCGTGGCCAGCTCGAATGATTATCTGGAACGTACATCGCACGTGCTGGCGCTCATTTCGAGCGGTCTTGGCGTAGCGCTGGCCAGCTCGACTGCGGGGCAGGTGCTGGAGCATATTCATTTTTCGCGGCTGTCGGCGGGGCGGGTGCTGGCGGTGCTGGTGACGCAGGCGGGTGCGGTGCAAGACCGCGTGCTGACCCTGGACCGCGAGTTGACCCACCTGGAGCTTGAGACCGCGGCGCGCTACCTGAACGATAACTTCCGCGGATGGCCGATCGAGCGAATTCGCGCGGAAGTGACCCGGCGCGTGGATCTGGAACGGCAAGCCTACCAGCAGATGCTGGCTTCGGTCGAGGAGCTTTGCCGCAAAGGCGCGCTGGCAGGGGGCGAAACTGGGCCGGCAATCTTTGTGGATGGAATGGCGAACCTGATCAGCGCCGAGCTGGATCGGGAGCGGCTGCGGCAGATGCTGATGGCTCTGGAAGCCAAGCAGCGGCTGGTGGAGCTATTGACCGCCTACGTGGATGGGCGGCAGCAGGAAGTGCGTGTGGTGGTGGGGCTGGATGAGGCTTCGCCGGCCATGCAGGATCTGGTGCTGATCGGCGCTCAGGCACGGCTGGGTGGCGCCAATTTGGGAACCGTCGCAGTCATCGCTCCCACAAGGATTCAATATCAGGAGATGATTCAAGCAGTGCGTTACATCGCCAGGCTTTCCGAGCGCATTCTGGAAGTGCCTGCAGAGCCGGAGTTTCACTAGCGCGCGAGTTTCGACTAGCACAGGACTGGATCGGCGTTGTCAAGATGTTTCCGCGGCCCGCGGTAAGAGCGGCGGCGGCCGCACAAATTATCATGAAATCAGGCAGGATGGATGTTCCGGAGAATTCGTAGAGCTATGCCAAATCATGAAACAGAGTTGACCCTGGTGGAACCGGCGGAGGAGCAGGCAGGCGCGGCCGGGGAAGATCGCGGCAATGCCTCTGACCAGAGAACCGAGCCGGCCGATGCGAAGCTAAGCGCCGAGGTTCCCGAAAGCGCTGAGGAGCCTGTGAGCCGTGCGGAATTCGATAAATTGAAGGCGGAGCGGGATCAGCTGCTTGACCGGCTGGCCCGGTTGCAGGCAGAGTTTGAAAATGCCCGCAAACGAGCTGAGCGCGAGAGGGTGGAGTTTCGCGACTATGCCACCGGAAGCGTGGTGGAGCAGTTTCTGCCCGTGCTAGACAACTTTGAACTTGCGTTGAAATCGAGCGGCACTGCCGCGCAGTTGCGTCACGGCGTTGAACTGATCGTGAAGCAGATGGAGGAGATCCTGGGAAAGATGCAGGTGAGCCCGATAGCCGCGGTGGGTGAGGCCTTCGATCCGCGCATGCATGAGGCGCTCGGCTCAGTGGATCGCGACGACCTGCCCGACCAACACGTGGCCGAGGAAATTCGCCGCGGTTACAAGCTGCGCGAACGGCTTTTGCGGCCTGCGATGGTTCGCGTTGCCCACAACTCAAAACAGAAAAGCGAATGAGACCCAATACAACTGTGAGCAAATCCGACTATTACGAAGTTTTGGGCGTTTCCCGCGAAGCCAGCGATCAAGAGTTGAAGAGCGCTTATCGCAAGCAAGCGCTCAAGTACCATCCTGACCGCAATCCAGGGGACCATGCCGCAGAGGAGAAGTTCAAGACGGCCAGCGAGGCTTATCAGGTGCTGAGCGATGCGGACAAGCGCGCCGTCTACGACCGCTACGGCCACGCCGGGCTTGGCGCGCAGGGCTCCGGCTTTGGAGCCGGGCCGTTTGCAGGGAGCGTGGACATTGGCGACATCTTCGGCGACCTTTTCGGCGAGATGTTCAGCGTTGGTGGGAATGCGCAACGCGGCTCGAGGCAGAAGCGCGGCGACGACTTGCGCTTCGATCTGACTATCGATTTTGAAGACGCTTTCTTCGGCATTGAGACAGAGGTCAAGATTCGGCGGCTTGAAACCTGCGATGTGTGCCACGGCAGGGGCAGCGCCTCCGGCCGGGGCCCAAGCATATGCGCTCAATGTCAGGGACGAGGCCAGATCCGCTACCAGCAGGGCTTTTTCTCGGTGGCTCGAACGTGCGGCGCATGCGGCGGCACCGGGTCCGTCATCGGCGATCCCTGCCCAGCCTGCCGAGGCGAGACGCGCAAAACATCGGAACTCAAACTCAATGTCAAAGTACCGCCTGGCGTTGAGGAAGGAACGCGCATTCGCTACGCCGGCGAGGGAGACGCGGGGCGCGCGGGCGGCCCCAGGGGCGACCTATATGTGGTGCTCGCGATTCGTCCTCACGACTTCTTCGAGCGCAGCGGATACGATTTGCACTGCGTGATTCCAATCAGCTTTCCCCAGGCAGCACTTGGCGCCGAATTCGAAATGCCCGGCATCGACGGCCCCGTCAATCTGAAGATTCCCGAGGGCACGCAAAGCGGCAGGGAGTTGCGGATCCGAGGACGGGGTGTGCCCTATCTGAACGAGAAAGGCCACGGCGATTTGATCGTGAAGGTGCTGGTGCAGATTCCCAGAAAGCTCAGCCGTCCGCAGCGCGAGCTGGTCGCTAAGCTGGCCGAATCGCTCACGGTAGACAACAAGCCGACCTCGCCCGGATTGCTCGATAAGATGAAGGACTTGTTCAATTAGGAGAATTTGACACATAATGCGTGCGCACATATTATGTGTATATGAATATTACCCTCTCTATCGACGAACAACTGGTTGAGCGCGCCCGTGAGAAGCTTCGCGCCACCGGCAAGACCGTGAACCAGGAGATTCGCGAGCACCTTGAGCATATTGTCGGTGACGACGAAATTGAGCGCGACTTGGAGTTTTTCAAGAAAACCGCCGGGCTTGGGAACTCAAATGGCTGGAAGTACAACCGTGAAGACGCGTATGAAGACCGCCTGAAATGGCCGCGGCAATGACGCCCGACGGCCCGAAGACGAAGCTCTCCCGCCCGGTCGAGCTGGCAAGCACAGGCGAAGAGGTGGTCATCACGAGGTCCGGCAAGAGAACAGCCAGGATTCCAGTGCACGTGGCGCGGCCACTACGGTCATTTCTGGACACGAATATCCTTCTCTACTGCGACGACCTTGCGTACCCCACTAAGCAACAGCGAGCGTCGCAACTGGTCCTGGACCATAAAGCGCAGCGCACAGGCGTGGTTTCTTTGCAGGTACTACAGGAATATTTCGTGAACGCCACGCGGAAGCTCGGTCTCGATCCCGGGCTGGCTCGGCAAAAGGTCGAGACCTATTCTCGCTTCGAAGTTGTCGAGCCGGTCGCCGCGGATATTCTCGCGGCAATCGACTTCCACCGGTTGCACCGGATCTCTTACTGGGATGCGTTGGTGCTCCACTCTGCCAGGAAGAGCGGTTGCCGCGCTGTATTGACCGAAGACATGCAACACGGCCAGGAATTCGACGGCGTCAAGATCGTCAATCCATTCCTGTAGAGTCTCCCGGCTTTCGCGGTAAAATGAATTCAGCAGTATGGCGATCCACGACCCCATCTCGGCCCTCCTCTAGCGGCGCTCGCCGCCTACTCTTGTTCCCTGCCATTTTTCGAATAGAGACGCAACAGGCGCCCGCCCACGCCGGGCCGATGAGGTTTTCCCATGATTGATCGTTTAGAACATATGGAGCAGCGCTACGACGAGCTATCCGCTCAGCTCGGCCTGCCCGAAGTCATTACGGACCACGACAAATACCAAAAGGCGGGCAGAGCGCTGCGCGAATTGGAAGCTCCGGTGATGAAATTCCGCGAGCTCAAGCAGATTCGGCAGGGGCTGGCTGAAGCGCGCGCCATGCTCGCTGAGGCCGACCCGGAGATGCGAGCGATGGCCGAGGAAGAGATCGCTGCGCTGGCTCCTCGCGAGCCGATTCTTGAAGAAGAGATCAAGGTACTGCTGTTGCCCAAGGATCCCAACGACGAGAAGAACGTGATTCTAGAAATTCGCGCCGGCACCGGCGGCGACGAAGCATCGTTGTTTGCGGCGGAGGTCTTCCGCATGTACCAGCGCTTCGCCGAACAGCATAAGTGGAAGGTCGAGGTGCTTTCGCTCTCTGAGTCCGGCGTTGGCGGTTACAAGGAAGTGATCGCAATCGTCGAGGGCGAGCGCGTTTACTCTCAGCTCAAATGGGAGAGCGGCGTTCATCGCGTGCAGCGCGTTCCCGCCACTGAGACTCAGGGCCGGGTTCACACATCGGCCATCACCGTTGCAGTGCTGCCCGAGGCCGAAGATGTGGATGTGAAAATCGAAGCCAAAGACATTCGCATCGACACTTTCTGCAGCTCGGGACCCGGCGGCCAGTCGGTCAACACCACTTACTCAGCGGTCCGCATCACTCACATTCCCACTAATACCGTAGTTAGCTGCCAGGACGAGAAATCGCAGATCAAAAACCGCGAGAAGGGCATGCGCGTTCTGCGCTCCCGTCTTTATGAACAAGAAATGGAGCGCCAGAATGCCGAGTTAGCCAAGGAGCGTAAGCAGCAAGTGGGCACGGGCGACCGCAGCGAGAAGATCCGCACTTATAACTTCCCGCAAAACCGGCTGACTGACCACCGTATTGGCCTAACTCTGCACCAGCTTGACTTAGTCATGCAAGGCCGCCTGCAACCGATCGTCGATGCGCTCATCACCCACTACCAGGCCGAACAGTTGAAGGCTGACACTACTCAGGCAGCGTGAGACGTGGCGACGGCGCGCAGCGTGATTGCCAGAGGCACGAAGAGCCTAGCGGCGGGGCCGCACCCGGAGCGCGCTCGCCAGGATGCGGAGACGCTGCTACTGGGCGTGCTGGAAAAAGGCCGCGCCTGGCTGCTGGCGCACATGGACGAAGAACTGGACCGTGGCGCTGCGATTCGTTACATGGTCCTTATTAACTTACGATACAAAGGTCAGCCGATCCAATATCTTGCTGGCCAATGCGAGTTTTACGGCCTGCCTATTCGCGTAAGTGCAGGCGTGCTGATTCCAAGGCCAGAGACCGAGCACCTGGTGGACCAGGCACTCTTGCTGGCCGCAAGGTTTCAAGCGCCGCGCATCGTGGACGTGGGAACTGGCTCCGGCTGCATTGCCATTGCGCTGGCGCGGCACCTGCCCGAGGCGAAGATTACGGCGATCGATCTCTCGTCGAAGGCCCTGATTCGCGCCAGTGAGAGCGCCGCGCTTAACCAGGTCTTGCCTCGAATCCGCCTTCTCGAAGGCGATCTGCTCGCCCCGGTAGCCGCAGAGCAATTCGAACTAATCGTCTCCAATCCGCCGTATGTCCCGCTCGCTGATCGCGCGTCGCTCGCCGTCGAAGTTCGCGACCACGAGCCGGCACTGGCCCTGTTTGCCGGCGACGATGGCCTCGATATCTACCGCCGACTCATTCCCGCCGCATTCGCCGCGCTCGTGCCCGGCGGTCTTGTCGTTCTCGAAATTGGATGCGGGCAATCGGCGGCCATTGCCTCACTGCTGGCGGAATCCGGTTTCGACCAAATTGAATTCGCACCCGATTTGCAAAACATCCCGCGTGTAGCCTCAGCGCGGCGCCCGGCCAGTTTTCTTTAATTCGCGATACAGCCCTAGGTCCGCGCCGGTCAGACTTTTCACGATATAGAGCATCTGCCCATAATGTAGCCCGAAATGTTCGACGACCTGATAGACCGCTTCCAGACCGCTGACGTTGTAACCCTGAATCTCATAGCGTGCCAGCAAGTCGGCCTCAGTGAGGCGGGAGAGAACATCCGAGGCTTCCCGGATGGTTCCACTAAGTCGATCAAGGAGCGCTGAAGCTGAAATCGCGCCGGTTTCATTGAACTCAGCGGGACGATTGCGCTCATCTGCCAAGCGGTTGAACGATGCAACAATCCACTGACGTAAGTTGCCGTTCAAATGCAGGATCAGATTTCCGATGCTATTCGAGGCGGGGTTGGGCCGCCACCAAACTTGGCTCTCGGTCAATGGCTCGACGCACCCACGAAGGCGTGGCCAATACTGTTCCAGCAGCTTGCGGCGAGAAAAGTCGAGAAAGAGTTCGGTTACATTCGCTTCAGTGCCGGTCATTGAAGAAAACTCCATTCATTCGAGGCTACCGCGCGGCAGCCGCCTCACCCGGCATGCTCGGCTTGTCGCATGTGATAGTTGAATACGATCTGCACCATGATTCCGAAGACCATCGCGAGGATCGCCAGCGGCGCTCCGAACGGATAGCCTTCGGTTAGCGCGAAGCGAATGAGAACGATCGATACGACGAACGCGGCGCTGCGAAACACAAATTCGTAGTGCCCCGACACAACGATCGACAAAATCAAAATCAACACGTCGGTAAAAATCATCACGGTGAACAGGTCGTTATAGAACGTGGTTGCATGGCCAGCGCCGGCCTGGCCGGTGACGGCCACGCGATAGACATCCCACACAAGCAAGCCCACGTTGTAGGCGGCCATGATCAACAGTAGCGCGCCCAGTCCCAATGCCACGCCCTTCTTTTGCGCGACAAATCGTGCACGCGCGCGCGAGGGTGCAGCAGCGCCAAGATGCACCGTGCTTCCGCGTGCCACATGTTGGAAGACAGCCACCAGCAGGTACATCAAGAACCCCGCCCACATATCGACAAACAGCGGCAGGGCCTCCCAGGTAAGCTGATGCTTGAGAACCATGTCGGCAGCTTCGGCGATGTCCTTGAACACATCTCGAATGAAGATCAGCGACACAATTTCGAACTGGTAGGCGATCGACCGCGTGGTCGACTCATGCAGCGCGCCGATCAGCGTGACCACTTCGTAAAACAGGATGAAGTTGAACGGCGTGGAAATCGCGACAAGGTAGTTTTCTCCTGCATGCGCGATTAGCGCCGGCGGATGCGCGAGCGTCTTCGATAGAAAGATCAGCAGCAGATGAATCGCAAAGCCGGCAATCCCCAATCGGATCACGAGATGCTTGAGCGCCGTCTTGTGGCCCTCTGAAAAAATCCGGTCGTGGGCCGCGCTCACCCGCAGCCAAATGCGCGCGGGGGCTTGTTCGGCACCCTCTTCATGTTCCTTCGCTTTGCTTGTCATATCTTTTCTTTATCGGGTAGAAGGTCCATGAAAGAATCTCATGTTTTGAGGGCAAGAGCTATAGAAAAAGTTCTCAAAAACCCGGCGCGCGCTGCGCTGCAACGCCGAACGCACTCTCCAATGCGATGCCTGCTTCTGCCAACGTGCCCTCATCGAATAGTCGGCCAATCAGCGTGACGCCATGAGGCACGCGGCGCGGCGGAGAGAATTTTGGCAACGGATGCTGCGGGTCGGGCGCCCAGTCGCTGCGCGCCTCCGGCACTTCAACGAATCCGGCGCGCAACGTGAGCGACGGATAGCCGGTGAAGTTGGTAATCGTGAGCATCTCGTCGCGGAGCGAGGGCACGAGCAGTAGGTCAACTTGAGAGAAGACCAGCGCCATCTGCTGCGCCACCTTGCGGCGGAACCGGTCTGCCTGCACAAGATCCACCGCGGACAAGAATCTCGATTGGCGAAATACGTTGGGCCATGCGTCGGGCACTTGCACTTTCAGCTCGTCAACCCTGTGGCTCAAGGTCAACTCCTCAAACGCGGCGGCAGCTTCAGCAAACAAGATGAGGTTAAGCGAGTCATAGGGCCAATCGGGAATGGAAACAGCAACCGGTTTCATGCCGAGTTTTTTCACAGCATCGAGCGCAGCGCGGTCCACATCTGTCGCCGGGCTTTCGTTCATCCATGTGGGAAAGTAGCCAACGCGCAGGCCCGCAACAGCCGCGCCGGCATTGAAGTTCAGCGTGCTGGGCATACTAGCCACGTCGCCCGCATCGGGTCCGGAGATGGCGTTCAGAACGAGCATTGTATCTTCAACGCCGCGGGCCATGGGGCCAAGTTTGTCGAGCGACCAGCACAGAGTCATCGCCCCTGTGCGCGGCACGCGGCCAAAGGTGGGGCGCAGGCCGGTCACGCCGCAACGCATGGATGGACTGACGATGCTGCCCTCTGTTTCGCTGCCGATGGCAAAGCCTACAAGGCCGGCAGCAGTGGCCGCGCCGGGGCCGGCACTGGAGCCGGAAGAGCCTTCTTCAAGCAGCCACGGGTTCATGGTCTGGCCGCCAAACCAGATATCGTTCAGCGCCAGTGCGCCCAGGCTCAGCTTGGCCACTAACACAGCTCCCGCGCGATTCAGCCGCGCCGCGACAGCGCTATCCGCTGTAGGGACGCGGTTGCGGAACGGCTCCGCGCCATAGGTGGTGGGTATGTTTGCAGTGTCGAGCAAATCCTTTGCGCCCCAGGGAATTCCATGCAGGGGTCCACGATAGCGGCCCGCTGCAATCTCGGCGTCGGCCTGTCGCGCCTGTGCGAGGGCGTGGTCGCGCGTCAGCGTAATAACGCAATGCAGCTTTGGATCGAAGCGGTCGAGCCGTTGAAGATAGATTTCCGTCAGCCGCTCGGATGTAAGCTCGCGACTCTCGATCCAGCGCGAAAGCTGCGCGACGGAAGCGAATGCAATGTCCTCATCGTTGCCGGGTAAGGGAACATTCTTGTCGGCGCTGCGGATGAAGCTGCCGGTCGATTCATCGCCGCGCCTTCCGTGAGCCGCACCGATTGACGACGGATTCCACTGCGTGGCCGGCGCAAGCGTCGATTCCAATGCAATCTTGCGCGGACCGGTGCGCATCTCATACAGCGGCGCAATCTGCATACGCCAGTTGCTTGCAGCCGTTGCGAGATCAGTTGCGGTCATCTTGACTTGAACCAGCTTTTCGGCTTCGGCGAAGGTGGCAGCCGAGACCTCCGGGCCAACCGCTGGCGCGGTGCCAAATGCGGGCGGAGCACCGGGCGGCAATTCGGCTGTCTGCGCGGGCGTGGCCTGTGCGGCTGCGGTTGGGAGCTCGATCGCTGCGCTCATCAATCCCAATGCGCTATAGGTGAGAAACTCTCTGCGTGAATTTGGCACGAACCTTCCCCTTCGATTCCTTGAAGTCTAAACAAGCGTGAGGAGATCATATTACGTGCTTTCAGAGTGGACGCTCATTCCTTCGGTGCTATCGGTCGCCCAATCTCCCAATGATGCCCGAATGGGTCAGCCAGACGCCCCGTTCTCCATCCATGCCCTTCGCTCACCGGATTGATCTGGGACGCTCCAGCTTTCAGAGCTTGCGCAAACACTGCGTCCGGGTCAGCTACCGTCAGAATCATGCGAACCGAAGTGGCGCTACCAGGCGAGGGGCGCACGCTTCCATGCTCGGGCGATTCGTCGCTCAGCCAGAAATCAGCGCCCTCCACCGACAATCTTGAAACTACGTTCCCGTCGGGATCTTCCACGCGATAAACTTCAGCCGCCGCAAACGCAGCTTTGTAAAACTCCACGGCCCGTGCTCCACCTCGCACGGAAAGCCACGGCGCAATCGTCGAATGAAACGAGCCGCCTTCAGTTGAATCCGAAACCATTGGCATCTCCAGAGCAATATGCTATCAAGCCGGAGGCATCCTAAAAAAGCAAGAGCGGCCCGCAAGCCGCTCTTGCCGTGAGCCCAGACTGAATCTACTTATCGCCGTGCGCTTCAATGTGGTGTTTCGCTGCATGCTCGGCGTGCTCGGCCGCATGCGTGTGATGCCCGTGCGCCAGGTGGGCGTGGTGGGCGGCCTTCTCGTGATCGCCCTCGGTATGCGCTGCCGCGGCTGCGTGGTGGTGGCGCGCAGCGTGCTCGTGGTGCTCCGCTGCCTTCGTGTGATGTTCCGCTGCTTCTTGCGACATTCAAAAACCTCCATACGACTTCAAAAAAGGGCTTCTCTTGCCCATGGAGGATTATCGGGAGTGTTGGCCGGCGCAAAAATTACAGAGGAGCGAATTCAGCATGAAAATCCATGCATTCTCAGCGTTTAGCGCAGGCAAGGCTCAGCCGCAAACGCGGCCGCCACTACAGATTCACAGAGCAGCCGAGGCAGGATTGCCGGAATGGACTCGACGGGCATAGAATTCCCACTGAAATCGTTTCCATGAGGATCCACCATGTGTAGATTCGCTTCGCTCTCACTCACCGTTCTCGCCCTTTCTTGCCTGACTGCTTCGTCCCAGACCCCGATGGCGCAGCCGGCCTCCACGCAATTGGTGGCACAGACGCCGCCCATGGGCTGGAACAGCTGGAACTACTTCTTCGAGAAGGTTACGGACAAGGACATTCGCGATTCCGCCGACCAGATTGTGGCCACCGGCATGAAGGACGCAGGCTACATCTATGTGAACATCGACGACAGCTGGGAGAGCGAGCGCGACGCCAACGGCGTTTTGCACACCAACGCCAAGTTTCCCGACATGAAGGCGCTGGCGGATTATGTCCACTCCAAGGGCTTGAAGATCGGCATCTATTCCGGCCCTGGGCCCAAGACTTGCGCCGGTTACGCAGGCTCGCTGGGGCACGAGGAGCAGGACGCGCAGCTCTACGCCTCGTGGGGCATCGACTACCTGAAGTACGACCTGTGCAGCTTCATTCCGGCGGTGATGGAGAAGCGGGCGCCCGACGATAAGGCGGCGCAGATGCGGCTCATGATTGCCGCGTACGACAAGATGGCCAAGGCGCTGAAGGCGACGGGACGGCCAATTGTGTTTTCGCTCTGCCAATATGGCTGGGACGCCGTGTGGGAATGGGCGCCCGCGCTTGGCGGAAATCTGTGGCGGACCACCGGCGACATTCAGCCCAACTGGGACCGCGTCTACGCGATCCTTGAGCAGCAATCCGGCCTGGCGAGCTACGCCGGGCCCGGCCACTGGAACGACCCCGACATGCTGGAGGTGGGCAACGGCAAACTATCGCTGGCGGAGAACCGCAGCCACTTTTCGATGTGGGCCATGCTGGCCTCGCCGCTGCTGGCGGGCAACGACCTGCCTCACATGAAGCCGGAGATCAAAGACATTCTGACCAACCGCGACGTGATCGCCATCGACCAGGACCCGCTGGGCAAACAGGCCAGCCGCATCTACTCAGACGGCGAAGTTGAGGTCTGGACCCGGCCCCTGGCGCACGGATCGCTTGCCATCGCGGTCCTGAATGCCGGCGATAGCCGCTACTCCACACACCCCTTCCACCTGAACTTGGCAAAGCTCCGCCTGCATGGAACGCAAACAGGCAAGAATTTGTGGACGGGCAAAACGGTGGAGTTGACCGATAACATGCCGCTGGAGTTGGCCAGCCACGACATATTGCTGGTGAGGGTTGACGCGCCGAAGTAAGATGTTTGTGAATTTGGGTTGGAGGCAGCTTCGGACGCGAGAAACCATGCAAGGCTCTCTGCGCAAAGCTCTGATCGAATCGCATGTCGCAGCGACTGCCATCGCGTTCCGCCGCGGCCAATCGTGCCCTTTCAAAGCAAGGAGTTTTTCGGCTCGCCGCGGCGAATTTAGGCCCTGAGCGATACATCTCCCTTGGTTCTGCTCTAATTTCCGGCAACAAGGGGAGCATTGGACTCAACCTGGTAATCTCCATAATCGATCGTAAGCACCGCCGTGCCGCCGATGCGCACCTTGGTCTCGCTGCGAATCTTCTGGGGCAGCCAGAACCCGTGTGCCAAGGCGCTCGTGTAGTGAATGAGAGTTCGCGAAATGAAGAACGAAGGATTCTTTGCCGGCTCGGACTCCATCTTCACGACCTCAAAGTCCGCGGCATCCACCCAGACTTTGCCCCTGTATAAGAACTTTCCCTCTGACAATGGTTCCACCTCGAGGACGTAGTCGGGCCGGCCGTCAACGATCTCGCTGCCCAACATTTGAAACTTATAATTGGCCGGCGTCAGCTCCGTCGACGCTCTGTTCCGCGACGCTTCCTGTTCGC
>CAZSVJ010000047.1:0-17121 GCA_964610185.1 uncultured Occallatibacter sp.
CCAGCGGGCAGCCGCGCCCCGCTCCAACCGAGCGCGAAGACAATCCCCTGCTGGTATTTTCCGCGGCACAGCAGGACCAGACGGCAAAGGAATCTCCTCCTTTCGATACGATGACGGAGCCTCATGGGGCTTTCACCGCGGCACTGGTTGAGGCGTTGCAGGTGCTCCCGGCCAATGCGCCTGCCTCGGTTGTGTATCAGCGCGTCAAGGCAGTGCTCGAGGGCAACGGCGTCTCCGATCAGGAGCCCGATCTTGACGCTTCGACCGCGCGCCGCCGACAACCACTCTTCGGCGGGCAAGCTGCTGACAGCGGCAAAGTGCTGACCGCCGCGCTTAAGACCGATGAGGATGGTGAGGTTTTGCTGGACATTGGCCGTGTCTCCGGCATCGGCCCCGGTAGCGAACTTACCTCGATGGCTAAAACGGGGGCTAGCAAAGGAATCGTTCTGCGCGTCACCGCCCTCGATGGCATTGCGCGATCCACTGCGAAAGTTGTGGGTCCCGCGAAGGCCAAGGTTGCTCCCGGCGAAATCTTCGAGCTGACGAAGTTAGTTCCCGCAGAGACCGATCCGCTGCTTTTTTGGCTGTGGCCGTCGAATTTTTCTGAAGACGAAATACTTGCCGCCGCGGCGCAGGTGAGGGCTTCTGGAGCAGTTTCGGTTTCAGATCCCGCCGAGGAAACTTGGACAGACATCCTGAGTTGGGACGGAGCGAGTTGGACGCTTCAACACGCATCGGTTAACGCCACCTCTGCTACAGAGTCTGCGAAGACCATCAATTTGGACAAGAGGCCGACCGCTCAAATTCGGCTGGGTGCAAAGCTGACTGCGGATGCATTGAAGCAGCATCTTCAACCGGGTGCGAAACTCTGGGTCAATTTGCCTGCGCCAAAGGAGCTGGCCGCCAAGCTGGCGCTGCACGAGAGCGATAGCGAGGTGAAGGGCGCGGCGAACCTTGCTGGCGCCAATTACATTCTGACCGGCGTCCTCACCCAGGACGGTCCCGCCTATGCGTGGTTTCACAAGAGCGAGTTTGACGCAGGCCCGCAGGCCAACCTAGTGAACGACCACAGCGCCGGCTGCTCGGCGACCTCGCCGTATCCGGTGCGCACGGATTGGACGGCGCTTGCGGAATCGACACAGATCGACGCCGTAAGCAACAAGCTGAATGAGTACGGGCTGCGCCTGGGCAAGGTGCACGGCTGGATGAATCTTTCGAATAGCGCCAACAGCGAGGCGGCGGCGAGTTACTACAAGCTGACAATTGTCCGCGCCTCGGACGAAACGGTGCTGCCGGCGGACAAGCCCGCCCAACAAGGCGACAGAATGAAGATGGCTTTGCAGTCGGACAACGCTGTGACCGACTCGCGCTGGGTTTACGTTCTCGACATCGATTGTCGCGGCAAAGGCACGCTGCTTTATCCGATCAACTACTCCGAGAACCAGTTTCCAAACGCCGGCGTAACCGAGAAAAAGTTCGTCTTACCCCACTCGCTCACGCTGCGCATTGGACCGCCCTACGGTGTGGATACACTGATTTTGCTGAGTACCGCGCAGCCATTGCCTGATCCTTCCGCGCTAAACTTCGAGGGGGTTGCAACGCGTGGGGCGCGCGGAACGGATACCCCTTTGCAAAAGCTGCTGACCAGTGCCAGCAGCGGCTCTCGCGGCTTTGCTGAACCGGTACCAACTAACTGGGGCATCGACATGACAAAAATACGCAGCGTCCCGGCCCCGGCAGCAAAGTAAGTTCCAACGCCGGAAAAGGCTCAGGCGGATTGGTTAGTCCAAGCTCGATCTACGCACTTTATTTCAGGTAGGCATAATCGCGGCTGAAGCGGATAATTGAATGGCAAGGAAGGCACGAAGTGGAATGGTCCACGAGGTGAACATGAATCTGGCGCGAAGCAAGCGACTCATAACATACCTGAGCTTGGCGATGCTGTCGGCGACTGCGGCCGGAGCGCAGGATTTTGGCGCGGCGAAGGAGAAGGTGACTCTCCAGCGCAAGCTTCCGGCGCTTGTTCATTTGCCCGGCAAGACGTTCAAGGTAAAGGCAACGGCGCATGCCAGTGAGGCCGACGTTGCGCAGGATTTGCAGGCGCTGCTGGAGACGGAACTGCTAAAGGACGATCCTGAACTAAGGGCGGATGAGAGAAGTCCATCTGCAGTTATCACGTGCCAGATTATTTCGTATTCGCATCCTCCGCCGACGGTGAGCACCAAACCGGGTTTGGCCGTCAGCGTGGGCGCGGCGATGAATCAGTCGTATAAGCGCGTAACAGGATCGCTCAGCGTGGCCTTTCAGGCGAAGACCGCGGGCGGCCAGGCGCTCGGCTCCGATAATGTTACGGCGAAGTATGACGAGGAGTTTGACGGTTTTGGAAATTCCGCGTCCGGGGGAGTGAAAGGCGCCGTGACCACGACGTGGAAGCGAATTGTAGGCGGAACAAGCAGCGAATCTCTCAATCCACCCACCGATGCCGAGCTTCAATCGCTGCTGTTAGCGGATGCGGTGCGACAGATCGCGCAGCACATCGTGAACACAGAAGAGCCCGTTGAGGTATTTCTCGCTCATAAAAAGGGCGCGCTGGACGCGGGCGATAAGCTAGCACTGGCAGGATTGTGGCAGCGAGCCCAGGAAACGTTTGAGACCGCGCCGCCGCTTCAAAAGCGCGAGGACGATGCCTATCGGCTCTACAACATCGGCGTGGCCTACGAAGCGCTGGCCTACCAGGCTGAAGACGAACAGTCCGCAATGAAGTATTTGGATGAGGCGGCTATCAACTACGGAAAAGCCATCGACGCAAAGCCGACCGAGAAGTATTTTCTACAGCCGCAGAAGCGCATTGAAACAGCAATCGCGCATTACAAGAAGCTTGAGGATCAGGAGAGCCGGAAGCCTGTTCCAACCACGAAAGCACGGGCGCATAAGTCCGCGACGGCACAATGAGCAACTGCTGGCCAAGCCGACTGGTTTGTTTGGTGCTGCTGGCCGGTGTAGCGAGTATTTGCCCATTCGCTTTCGGACAAGGAGAGCGTTGTGGCGCGGGCAGGGACCTCGTTGTTCAGGCGCTCGAGCGCATTACTCCGCAGAGCGATAACAGCGCGTTTGAGGATGCGCTGCAATTGCTGAAGCATGCAGTTTCAGTTTGCGGCGAACTGGGCGACGCATGGTACTACCGGAGCCTCGTGGAGCAGCGATTAGGCCACGACGCGCTTGCCAATTACGCCATGGACAAGGCGCGCTTTAACGGTTCTGAAGCGTTGCTGCAGGGACTGAATCCGCTGGTGCTGGCGACGCCTTCCAGGCGCGGGATCGTTGCGGAGGGAGATGCGACAAGAACGCCGGATGCGCCCGCGGTAACCCCAGGCCCGGTTCAGCAAAAATGGGCGCTGGTAATCGGCATTGGCCGATTCACTGACAAAGATATTCCGCGCCTCAATTACACAACCGCCGATGCAACTGCAATTGCCGCGCAGCTGAAGGATCCCAGCATAGGCCAGTTCCCCACGGCCAATGTTCATGTGCTCACTGACGAGCAGGCGACGACGAAAAACATCAAGGAAGAACTGAACTGGATCGCGCGCCATGCGCAACCGAACGATCTGGTGTTAATCTACGTGGCGACCCACGGAACTCCACGCACGTTGGATACCGCGGGCGGAGCCAATTATCTTGTCACCTACGACACTGAGGTTTACAGCGGCGGCAAATTCGACGAAGACGCAATGTTCGCTACCGCGTACCCCATGGTGGAGTTGGCCAATGCGGTGGCAACGCGCATGAAGGCGCTGCGCACAGCGGTGATTCTCGACACCTGCTACAGCGGCGGATCGATGAAGAACGAGTCTCAGCAAATGAATGCCGGGCTGGCAAACACCGCGCCGTCCCAACAGATGCTGGCGCGGATGAGCCAGGGCACGGGGCGCATCGTGATGGCGGCCAGTCAGGTGAATGAGGAATCTCTCGAGAGCGACAATCTTCGGCATGGATACTTCACCTATTACCTGCTGCAGACGCTTAAGAACGACAAAGGGGTCGCTCCGCTGAGCCAGGTTTACGCACAGGTGGCGCAGGCGGTGTCGCAGCGCGTGTCGTCCGCTGGATTGCATCAGCATCCAGTGATGAGCAGGAGCTCGGAAGATGCGGATTTTTCGCTACGCGCGACCGGCGTTGAGGCGAAAGGACCTTGAAGCGGAAATTACCAGTAGGCCGCCATGTGGGTCGATGGCACCGAGACCATGCGCCGGCGTATTTTTCTCCTTCGTAATTGAACTCGATGCATGATGAGGATTCGACCATGCGGCAGGTAGCCTACACGATTCTTTTGATCATTCTTGTTGTCGCCCCCTTTTTTCGCGCAGCCGCACAGCCTCCCGCTCATGGACCCGCGACGATCCGCGTCCTTCTCCTCGATGGGCAGAGCGCTGGACTTTACCACAACTGGAGGCTTACCACTCCTGTACTGAAAAAGGAGCTTGAAGAGACCGGTCTCTTTCAAGTCACGGTTATAACCGCACCGCCGTCGGACGGTGACTTCAGCAATTTCAAGCCGAATTTCAGCAACTACCGGGTCATTGTTTCGAACTACGATGCACCCGGCTGGCCGAATGATCTGCGCGCGCAGTTCGAGCAATTCGTGAGCAATGGCGGAGGCCTTGTCGTGATTCATGCGGCAGACAATTCTTTCCCTGACTGGCCGGCCTATAACTTGATGACCGGAATCGGCGGCTGGAGAAACCGCACCGAAAAGGACGGGGCCATGTGGTACATCGAGGATGGGAAGCTGGTCTCCGATGCCAGTCCAGGCGCGGCAGGCTCGCATGGGGCGCGACTTCCCTTTCAAGTTGTAACCCGGCAGCCAGAGCATCCAATCATGAAAGGGTTGCCACCCGTGTGGATGCACGCTGCCGATGAGCTCTATGCCACGCTGCGCGGGCCCGGCAAGAACATGACGGTGCTGGCAACCGCTCACTCCGATCCTAAGAACAAAGGCACAGATCGCGACGAACCAATGGCGATGGTGCTGAGCTATGGAAAGGGTAGAGTCTTTCACACCACGATGGGGCACGATGTTTCTGCATTAAGCTGCGTCGGCCTGATGACCTTGATTCAGCGCGGAACAGAGTGGGCCGCGACGGGACGAGTTACTCAAAATGTGCCCGCAAACTTTCCAACCGCTAACACGGTGAGCTTCCGTGCTGACATCGCATCCATGGACCCGGCGTTTCTGAACGGCGCCTCACCGCTGGTGCGCGCAGTCGAAAACTCTGGGACTACGGAGCCTGCCTCGCCCAAGAATTAAACATAATTCGACGGTTGACCGGTTAACACTGCGAGAACACAAAGTTTGCGGAACTGAAGCAAAGTCGCACTTACCCGAGAAGAGCAACGGCGTGGCGTGCTTTGCGAGCTGTTTGTTCGTTATCGTTAAATCCCTTGCTGAGCGCATGCAGCCCTAGATTTTTTTGAGTGCCTACTAGAATCCGTCAACGAGATGCCGATAGATTGCCCGAAGCATCAACCTCCTGCTCCAAGTAACGATTCTGAGCTGTGCGGTAGGCAGAACGGTTTCGGTGCAGGCGGAATTCGAAACGAGGAGCAATCGCCATGAGCATTAGCGTACTGAACAACATTTCTTCGCTGGTAGCGGAGAATGCAGTTACCAACACGCAGGCAAGCCTGCAAAAGAACCTTCAGCAACTCTCCACCGGTTTGAAGATCAACTCTGGAGCGGATGACCCGGCCGGCCTGTCGATCGCCGCAGGTTTGGGCGCCAGCATCGCCGCTCTCACTCAATCCAGCCAGAACGCATCGGACGGCATCGGCCTCTTGCAAACGGCCGACGGCGCGCTCTCGCAGGTCAACACAATCCTCAACCAGGCAGTCACAATCGCAACCGAGGCATCGAACGGCGGACTCACCGCCGCACAGTCGACTGCTCTGAACACGGAGTTCCAGGCAATTCTGGCTGACATCACCAACATCGGCTCGACCACCAACTACAACGGAACGGCTGTGTTCAGCGCCACCGCCAATACGACATTCACCAGCGATGGCACAGCTTCCGGCGCCAACACCACCAGCACGGCAGTCGGTGTGCTCACGCCCACCTCTCTGGCCTTGAATGGCTCGGTTTTGACCTCCACCGCCGCGGCCCAAACGGCACTGACAGCGATCACCGCGGCAATTAACACCGTCTCCGCGACCCGCGGGACAATCGGCGCCAGCATCAACCAACTGACGTCGGAAACAAACGTTGAGAATACGCAGGTCCAGAACCTGACCAGCGCTCAGAACAACGTTCAGAACGCGGACATCGCATCCGTAACCTCTAACCTGACGCAGTACAACATCCTGGAGCAGACCGGCTTCGCCGCAATCTCGCAATCGAATGCAGCGGAGCAGAATGTCCTGAAGCTCTTGCAGTAGGGTTTTCATCTCCTTGAGAGCGGTGGCGCAATGAATGCGCCACCGTTATTTTTCTTGTTCCACGGCACTGAACGAGCGGCCCGGATCTGCCGATATTGTGGTACGGTTAGACCCGAAGTAGTCCCTGCGCGCGTGAAACCGCCGCGCTCCGTGCAAAGGAACGGGAGAACTTATGAGTTCATCCTCCATATTGAATTCGCTTCTATCCTCGTCAAATGCCTCATCGTCTATCGACCTGAGCGCCATTCTGGAAGCGGCAACTGGCGCATCCACGCCCGGCATCGACGTGAACGCCGCCGTGAATGCCGCCGTAACTGCCGCCCAGGCCCCGGAACAAGCATGGGAATCGCAGCAGACAACGCTACAGAGCCAAACGAGTGCATTGAACTCGCTCCAGACCGATGCGACCAACCTCGATAACGATGTGCAGGCGCTGAACAATCTGACCGGTCCACTCTCTGCGGCAACGGTGAGCTCTTCAAACTCGAGCATTATTACCGGTTCGGCGGCGTCCGGGAGCGCTGCGGGAAACAACGTAGTGGTGGTCAATAGCCTGGCCACCTCAGCCTCCTATTCTTCGGGCGCCGTAGCCAGCGCGACAACCAATCTTCCTGCGGAGAGCATCACCATCACGCCCGCAGGCGGTTCGGCAACAACCATCACCACCGGCAGTGGCGTAAACACCTTGACCGACCTGGAAAATGCAATCAATAATGCGGGACTCGGCGTCACGGCCAGCATCATCACCGACGCAAACGGGTCTCAACTGGCGATTGTGAGCGACACGACAGGGAGCGCCGGCGCTTTCACGGTGTCATCGTCCGGTGGAAGCTTCGGCTTCACGCAGGCGCAGGCCGGCAGCAACGCGTCTCTCACGGTGAACGGGATTAGCATCTCCAGCGCATCCAATACGGTCACGGGCGTCATCCCCGGCGTGACGCTCAACCTGCTGAGCGCGAGCCCCGGCACTCAAGTGAGCCTCACTGTCGCGCCGGATGCTTCGCAGGCGTCAACAGCCATCAACCAGTTCGTGACCGACTACAACACGCTCATTACCGCCGTGAACTCACAGTTTACCTATACCCCAGGGTCGGGCCAGGGAGTTCTGGCAGAGGACCCCACCGTGCAGACGCTACAGAGCGATCTGCTGGGAGCATTGGATTTTACGTCCACAACCGGATCGGGGAGCAACGCAACGGTAACGAGCCTGGCATCGATGGGCATCACGGTGAACTCCGATGGCACGCTCAGCGTGGATAGCACAACGCTGAACAGCGCGCTCCAGAACAACTTCAGCCAGGTGCAGAACTTTTTTCAAGGGACTGCGCTCAACGGGTTTGCCAATTCAATCGATCAGCAGCTTACCAGCTTCATCAGCCCGTCGGACGGAGCGTTCACGGTGGATCTGCAGAGCATCGGCACCGAAAACACCAGCCTGCAGAACGACATCAACAACTTCCAGACCAACGTCATTGCACCGCTTAAAACACAGCTGCAAAGTGAATATAGTCAGGCTGAAGTCGCTTTGCAGCAACTGCCGGCCGAACTAAGAAATATCGACGCCGAGCTTGGTATCAATAATTCATCATCTGGGCACTAACCGGAGAAGACCATGAGTCCAACGGAACTGGCATATCGGAAAACCGCAGTTGGCGGGGCCAGCGGTTTCGGCTTGATGATCGCCCTTTACGACACGCTTGCGGGAGATCTGCGCCGTGCCGCGGAGGCCGAGCGCAGCGGCGACATCGAGAGACGCGGCCGGCAAGCCAGTCATGCTCTGCTAATTGTGTGGCATTTGGAGGACTGGGTCGATCGAGGGACTGGCGGGGAACTGGCCGATCTGCTCAAGGGCTTCTTCAAATCGCTTCGCGGCCGAATCATCGATGCGCAAGCCAAACGGTCCCCCGAGATGCTTGAAGAAGAGATGGCGCGCGTTTTAGAAGTTCGCGCGGTCTGGCAGCAGGCCGAGAACCGGGGCGCAAAATCTCCAGCCCACGTTCCAGGCTGGGTTCAGCCTCCGGCCTATCCCGGCTCTTCGTCGCCGCTATATGAGCGCAACTCATCAAGCTGGTCGGCCTAATTTTCCGCCATCCAACTTTGCGAATTGCAGATGTTCTGGCTCGTGATACGGGCAACGGCAATGAGGCCCAAGATTGTGGGATAAGAATGAGCGGCAATGAGAAACCATCTCGTTGCCGCTCTTGCTTTGTCTTCGCGGTGGAAGGGATCGCGCCAGGACAGGAATCAAGCTGGAGGCGACAGGTAATTCAGGAGGGTGGTTGGCAGAACCTTTGCCGCGGCAGCGAGGGCTGCGCTATTGTCGGTTTCAGCCTGGCTCAGGTTGGTCGCGGCAGTGGCCATGTCCACACCGACCAGGTTGTTTTCCTGCGAGGCAAGGGTGACCGTGTCCTGTTGCAGGTATTTCTCCTGAGAGTTCAACTGGTCCTCGGTATTGCCATAAAACACTTGCTGTTGGCCAACGAAGTTGATGGCCGAGTCCACACTCGCGGTGGCCGTCGCGATCTGCGCGCTGTTTCCGCTTTGCAGCGCCGTCACCAGCGAATTCAGCGAGCCAAGAACGTTGTTGGTCGAACTCGAGAAAACCTGACTTCCGGGAAGGTTTACCTGTACGCTGGTCTGGTCGCCCACCTGAACGGAGTTCGTGTCGTTGTTGCCGTTGTAGGCGTAGCCGGTCGGCGAGGAAGGATCGGCCGTGTAAGGAGTTGTTGTGCCGGTTCCGCTGAATAGATAGGAGCCCCCCACCGAAGAGTTGGCAAGAGAGACCACAGAAGCCAGGATGCCCTGCACTTGTTTGGCTAGCGCCTGCAAATCGGCCGGCGAATTGGTGCCATTTGCGCCCTCGGTGCCGAGCGACACAGCCTGCGTGAGGGACGTAACAACCGAGCTCAATGCAGAACTGGCGGACTGAACCGTAGTCTGCACCGTCGAAACGTTCTGCGTGTACTGATCCACGTCTCCGGTCTCGATCGTGTTCTGCACCATCTCCGCGGCCGCGGCCGGGTTGTCTGAAGGCACGCTTACGCTCTTGCCCGTGGACACCTGCTGCAGCGCAGTGTTGAGCGACACCTGGCTCTGTTGCAGGTCGGAGAGAATTTCGGGAACGACGTTTGGGTCAATGCGCATAGTAGTCAGAAGCTCGTGGACGATCCCATGTTCATCAGTGCGTTATTGAGCACTTGAATCGTACTGACGATGCGCGTAGCCGCTTCATACGCCGTCTGGTAACGAAGCAAGTTGGTGGTTTCCTCATCCACACTTACCGCGGAAACAGAGCCCTGCTGATTTGTGAGCTGCGTCAGGTTCTGGCCGATGGCGGACGATTGGGTACTGGCATTGGAGGCGGCATTGCCCACCTGAAAGACCAAGCTGGCATAGGCTCCAGCGGCCGTTTGCCCTGACGGTAAATTCTCGGTAAGCGCCGCGGATAAATTGGCGATGTTGCCGTTGCTGTCGGCGGATCCGTCCGAGCTGATGGCAATTTGCGACGGACTGGTGATGGAGACGGCGATGCCCGCAGCGGCGCCGGCATCGCCTGGATTCGACGGCACCGTAAAGAAAGCTGCGCCAGCGTTGCCATTCGAATCGGTACCTTGCGCCTGCGCGGAGTTGAACGCGGCGGCAAACTGGCTGGCCAGCGTATTCAACTGCGAGAGCAGGCCGGGAACGATCTGGTCGCGAACCTGAATGACTCCGCCGAGGGTTCCACCTTGAATCGAAGCCGTGATGTTGTTGCCATTCGAATCGATTACCTGCTGGAACCCGTCGCTGCCGGTGGCAGTCTGGAGATTGAAGCTCTGCGAGCCCACAACCAGCGCCGAACCGTTGGCGGTGGTGATGGTCTCTCCATCGCTGCTTTGCGTGATCGAGATACCAACCAGACCGGCGAGTTGCTGGACCAACTGGTCGCGCTGGTCCTCAACCGTGCCGCCGTTTTCACCGGCCGGCACCTGCGCGAGCTGACCATTCAGCTGCGCGATCTGCGCGGTGAGCGTGTTGATCTGAGAGACGGTCTGCGTAACTTGACCGTCCGCTTGCGATTGCGCCGAGGTCAGCGCGTTGGCGGTGGAGTTGAAGGCGCCCGCAAGGTTCTGTCCGCTGGCGATAACGCTCTGCTGAGCGGCAGCGCTAGTCGGACTCGCGGACAATTGCGCCAGGCTGCTTGAAAACGCGGTTAGTTCGCTCGCGATGTCACTGCCCGTCGTCGTGAACGAAGTTTGAATCTGCTGTAGACTGGACGATTGCGCGTCGGCGCTATTTTGCAAAGAGGTCTGCTGCTGAATCTGAAGGTTGAGCAACTCGTCGCGGATGCTTTGGATTGAACTCAGCGAAACGCCTCCGCCGGTAACGTCGTTGCCGGACACGTATTGCTGGTTCTCGCTGAGCTGCGCTTCTTCGCGGGTGTATCCGGGAGTGTTGACGTTGGCGATGTTGTTGCTGGTGGCATCGAGAGCGCCCTGGTTTACCTCCAGCGCTTGCAAGCCGATCAGAAGCGATGTATTCAAACCACCCATATCGATTACATCTGGCAAGACCAGGTCTGAACCTTCAGCCTGGGACCGGATGCCTCCTGAATTTGCCCTCGAACCGAGTTGAATAACGCCGCCATTTGTGCCACGGAGCGGCTGGAATGCTGGAGCAGAGCGGCGTAACGCCGGTTGAGCTGTTGCAACGAATTCGACGAGGACCGAATCTGCTGAATCAAATCTTCGTCAAGGCTGGATTGAGCAGCGGGCGCCTCGGTTTCAAGGGGAACGCATATTTGGTTCACGAGCGAGGTAAGCCTGCCGCTCAACGCTTGCTGGTTGACGACGCTTTCTTCGAGATCCGGAAGCGCGTTCTGAGCAATGGCAGACATGGCCTTTTCGAGTTCGGCGGCCAGAGCGCCCAGCAGCTGCAGATACTCCGCAGCTTTCCGGTTCCGATTCTGCGCATCGCCAGAGTTCATCCTTCGCACTCTCTCAGCCGGTTCTCGATCCGGCGCCTGCCTTGCCGGCAATCAAGCGTATTCATCGAGCATCGCCGAAGCGATCTTGGCCGGGTCCAATTCGTACTCTCCGTTTTGGATGGATTGGGCCAGGCTATCCACCTTGTCCTGCCGAACCTCGGGCGAATTGAGAGCTATGCTCGCAAGCGAACTGGGAGACGCCGAATTGGACGAGAGGGTAGCATGGTCCGGTTCGCCGGCCGCAACCGAATTGGTTGCCTTTTGCGCGCCGGCTTGCGTCAAACTCGCATCGTTGGAGACTTCGCTCGCCGCTGAATTGTATGCATCGATTCTCATCCCAGCTCCTTACACTACACCGCTGACCCTATCGGCAGATTCAAAAAAAAGTTCAGTCCAAATCTCATTTCTTTCTCACAAATCCTATTTACTTGCTTGTCCCGTCTGCGCGGGAGCCTGCGGATTTGCCTTGTCGGCTGCCGCGTGCATGGCTTTGGCGACCATCTTGGCAATGCCAATGCCCCCCGAGGCTGCCATCGAGTTTGAAAGCGCCTGCACGCCGAAGCTCATTACCGAGTCGCTCGCCACGTCTTTGTCGTCGTCATCGCCGCCGGGAAGAGTGGTAAACGACTGCTCTGCCTGTTGCAGCCAGCTTCCCAGCAGGATGGACTCAAACTCCTTGGATCCCTTGTCGATCTTTTCGTCGCTAAGCCGATCGGGAGACTGCATCTGCTGAACCAGCTGGTCCTGCCTCGCCTGCAAAACGCTTTGTTGCGGGCTCAGTGAGCCTAAAAGCAAACTCGTTGCCATTTATTGGATCTCCAATTCTGCCTGGATTCCGCCCTCGGCCTTGATGGCCTGAAGGATTGCGACGACATCGCGAGCGGTGGTGCCGATGGCGTGAAGTCCGTTCACAAGTTCCTCAACATTCGCGCCCTCATCCAACCGCATCGATTGGGCCGGAGCCTCATTCACATTCAACCTTGTCTCCGGCACCAGAGTAGCCGGGGTCGGAGTTTTTTGGCCAGGCATCATTCCCCCTGGCACCACTGCATAGGTTGTGACTACCTGTATGGAAAGACTGCCGTGGATCACGGAGACGGGCAAAAGCTTGACACTGCCGCCCAGCACAATTGTGCCGGTGCGCTCATTGATCACGATTTTTGCAGGGGTGTTCACTGTGAGCATCAGGCTCTGCACCCGCGCGATCAACTGAGGCACCGATTGCTCAGATGCGTCGGCCACGCTGACGTCGATGCGCCGGCTGTCGAGCGCAATGGCAACGGGCTTTTTAAACTCGCGGTTCACCGTTTCAGCGATCTGCGTGGCGGTCGCAAAATCCGGATTCCGCAGCAGCAGCGACACTGTCTTGAATCCCTTGAGATCGACCGCCGTGTCGCGCTCGATGATCGCACCGTTGGGAATCATGCCGACGTTGGCGGAGTTCACTTCCTTCCGGTTCGCGCCATCGCCGGCAACGTAACCTCCCATCACCAGCGGTCCTTGCGCCTCGGCATAAATCTGTCCATCGGGGCCGCGCAGCGCGCTCATCAGCAGGATGCCGCCTTCGAGGCTGCGCGCATCGCCAACGGAAGAAACGGTCACATCGAGTTTTGCGCCGGGCCGGGCAAAGGGCGGAAGAGAAGCGGTAATGAAAACCGCCGCCACGTTTTTCACAACGGCAGTGCCCGCGGGGACAAGCACCCCCATCTTCTGCATGGCATTGGCCAGCGTTTGCATGGTGAAGATGGTCTGCTGCGTGTCTCCTGTTCCGCGCAGGCCGGTTACCAGACCGTAGCCCACCAACAGGTTGTCTCTCACCCCTTCAACATTGGTAATATCCCGCACCATGACCTGGCGATCTGTATCCCCGGCGGCGGCATTGAGCGCGGATGGAAACAGGAATGCGCTTAGCGCCAATGCTGAACAAAGAATCGTCCAGCCGCCTGCGTTCGAAGATGTGCGCTTCAGCTTCATCAGAATCCAATCAGCCACAGAATGGCTTTCATGATCGGGTTGATCGGTCGCGTGGCGTCGGAGATGATTCCCTTGCCCTTCATCTCAATCTCAAGATTGCTCAAAGAGGCGGAAGAGATTGTGTTGCTGGGACCAATATCGCCGGGGCGCACCACTCCGCGGATCGTAATGTCCTCGTGCTGATTGTTCATGAAGATCTTGCGTTGCGCCTCTACTACCAGATTGCCGCTTGGCAACACTGCCACTACCTGGCCGGTGAGGCTGGTTTGGAAAGTTGTATTCGAGGCCGTCGATCCCTGACCCGCTAGCTGAGTTGCGGAATTCGCGTTCAACAAAGGATTGAGGCCGGTGGTCTTCACAGCTCCGGCGAGCCCGGTTATCCCGGAGCTGGTTTGAAACGTCCGCTGATAGGCTGAAGTTCCACTCTGCGTTGCAGCCGTCTGCACCGCGGCGATGATCACGATTGTGTCATTGACCTTCTGTGCCTTGTAATCGGTCGAGATATCCCCCAACGGGTTGCCGGCGCCAGACCAGAGACTGCCAACAGTCCGTCCCGTGTCCATGTGCACGTCCTGCTCTTGCAGCCGCGCCACATACTGCTGCCTCAACTGGGCGGTGTTGTTCTTCTGCTTCTTCGTGCCAAATGCGCGCCCAAACTGAGCGGCCGCGGCGACCAGCAGAATTCCAACCGCGAGATTTCGGAGAGCATGCATTGTCATGGGCGCGATTCTCACAGTCTGCCTTTCAACACCGATTCAGAGAACACTTGAGCGGAGAAAGTCTTGCGCTGCTCCTTGCTGACTACTCGAACAGTTTGGCCCGGAGCGCCGCTCTCCAGGCACGTCACAGACAGTTGAATATGTACGTGTTCACCCTCAAGCAGCAGAATTGCCGGCGAGCCGGCGTGCACAGCAAAGGAATCCGAGCCGGGTTTGGCTGGCGACATTGCAGCAGAGTTTGATGAGCCGGCCGGCATCGCGTCGTCGCCGCTCCAATTGACTGCAACCAGAAACGGCAGACAATCGCTATTCGAATCGCAAGCCAAGCGGACCCTCATGCGATGATCGCCCCAGCGCTCCATCGACTCAACCCTCAGCTTGGGCTTGCTGGTTGAAGCGACAACGTCGGCAAGAAGCGTTACCTGCCGCGCGGACACCTTGATGCCCGCGTCGCTGAGCACATCCGCGACCTGCGCTGTCGTAATAGCGTTTGGACTCGGCGCAGCCGCGGCTGGCAATGCCATCGCTGCGCAAAGAGCCATCGCCGACATCGATCTGTCATTCTTCATAAAGCGGTCCCCTTATTGAGCGAGCTGGTTCAGGCCTTGCAGCATCTCATCGGCAGCCTTCACCACTCGCGAGTTCGACTCATAGGAGCGCTGCGCCAGAATCATATTCACAAATTCGTCGACAATGTTGACGTTCGACTGTTCGAGCATTCCCTGCTGAAGCGTGCCGAGGCCGTCCGACCCGCCGGGAACGCCGACAATTGGATTTCCAGAGGCGGTGGTTTGCAGATAGATGTTGTTGCCTACGCTGTCAAGTCCGCCGGGGTTCGCGAAACTCGCTAATTGGATCACGCCCACCTGCGACGTTGCCGTTTGCCCAGGCAGTGAAACGCTCACCGTGCCATCGCTGCCAATGGTCACATTGGTAGCTGTAGGCGGAATCGTAATCGTCGGCTGAAGTTTATTTCCGTTCGCGGCAACAAGGTTGCCCTGCGAATCCGTCTGAAAGGAACCCGCCCGCGTGTAGCCAATTTGATTGTCCGGCAGCAGAATCTGAAAGAAGCCTGTGCCTTCGATGGCAAGATCCAACGGGTTTCCCGTGCTGGTCAAATCGCCTTGCGTCTGAACAATCTCGGTGTTGGCGGATCTGGTGCCGAGTCCGATCTGCAATCCGGAAGACACGGTGGTCTGCTGGGTCGCGGCTGCGCCGGGCATGACTTCATTCTGATAAAGAAGATCGGAGAACTGCACGCGGCGCGATTGAAATCCGGAAGTACTGGAGTTGGCGAGGTTGTTCGCAATATTGTCCAGGTTGACTTGTTGTGCCGTCATTCCGCTGGCCGCGGTGTACAGGGCGTGAAACATTCTTGATCTCCTTTAGCTGACTTTCGGAAGTTCTTTGGTTGCGGTCTTGTCCATCTCATTGTTGTAGACCGCAAGCGCGCGCTGCATCATGTCGGCCGATCGCTGCGCCGTGATGAGCTCAACCATGCTGGATACGGGATTGACATTCGAGCTTTCCAGCACGCCCTGCTGCACCGCTGAATCGGTCGCCGGTATCTCGCTTTTCGTGGGAGCGGAATAGTAGTGGCTGCCCGCGCTGGTCAGGGGCGTGCCCGCCGGGAATTGAACTAACTTCAACTTGCCCGCCACAGCTCCGTTTGAAGATATGGTTCCATCGGAGCTGATCGAGATTGGGCCGGGGGGTATTGAAAGTGTGCCCTTGTCCCCCATGACTGCATCGCCGGTGGAAGTAACCAGCTGCCCTTTGCTTGAGACTTGAAATGCGCCGTTGCGCGTATACATTGGGCCATTCGCAGTTTGGATTGCGAAGAAGCCCGACCCTTGGATGGCAACATCAAGATCGTTTCCGGTTTTTTGCATTGCGCCCTGGCCGAGGTCCAGGTTCGTTCCGCCCAGCACGCTGTAATCGTTGACCGCCTGATTGAGGGCCGTGCCCGTCGCATTTCCAGCGTTCGCGAGTACGGACTGGAAGACGTTATGCTCAGCCCTGAAGCCGACCGTGCCGGCGTTCGCCAGATTGTTGGCGATCGTATCCAATGCCTGCGTACGAGCAATCAGAGCTGTACTCGCGGCATAGTATCCACTGCCCATATGCACTCCCCCGATTCATACCAATGCAATCCGGGTGCCAATTCGCGTGGCAGAATTTGCCCGGAAAAAGGCCGAAATCGAGGTCAACGATGGGTAGTTGATGAGGGATTGATGAGAAGAAGGATGACAAGGCTCATTCCGATTCGAATCTTGCCGCTTCTTCTCATTCAAAAACAATCGGCGCTCAAGGCTTGTGTGCAACGAGTTAAGTGAACTTACCTATACGTCCTATATGAGGATTGGGTGAAACTCCGGATCGAAGGAACATTTGAAAGCTGACCGTGTGGCGCGCAGATGGGCCAGTTGCACGATCTCCGACCAAGCGGGTTTGCATTCCGCCGATTGAAGCTCCGCGAAGAACTGCAGCACAAAAGCAGGAAGCGACCATCGCTTTGCCATTTGAAGTCCACTGAGCGCTTCGGCAGCCGCGTCTTTTCCGGGGTCATCCCACCCAAGAACAGCGGGAAGTGTCCCGATCGAATGAAGGAGGCCGACCAGGTAGGCTTGATCGGGGTTCACTTCCGGCAGTTCATCTGCAATTTCCTTGGAGCATCTCGCTATCTGTCTGGAGTGCGCCCACATCTCGGCAATAGCCCTCTGGCGGCCATCGCGAGCTGCCCTCGCCTCCGATACTGCATTCATGCAGGCACTGACGCCAAGAGCCGAGATGCAATCCTCGATGCGAAGGGGCCGGTCGTGGGAGTTGTCGTACTCGCGCCCTGCCAGGCGCAATATCTGCAAGGTGGCGCCGAGATCGTCAAGAACGAGCTGCGACATCTCGCGAAGATCGACGGACGATTCCTGAGCCGCAAGGTCGAGGAGCAAGAGGGTCTCTTGCATGATGGGTATCGCTGGATCGGAACCGGCAGCGACTTGCATTGGGCGCAGGATCACAACCTGCCTG